>NZ_JAQIBC010000033.1 GCF_030347995.1 Sulfurovum xiamenensis | reverse complement strand
GCTACTATCGGAATCTCGGTTGATTTCTTCTCCTCGGGGTACTTAGATGTTTCAGTTCCCCCGGTTCGCCCTGTTAACCTATGTATTCAGTTAACAGTAACTGCTTATGCAGTTGGGTTTCCCCATTCGGAAATCTCAGACTCAAGTGGCTGTTACTGCCTAATCTGAGCTTATCGCAAGTTACTACGTCCTTCATCGCCTCTGACTGCCAAGGCATCCACCGTGTACGCTTAGTCACTTAACCATACAACCCGAAGGAGTTTCGGGTTGTTGTTAAACAACCTAGGTGTCACACATTTATTTTTCATGAGTGTGTGACTGATTTTGCCGGACTCAATTTGAAGACTTACTGAAACAGTAAGCTTCGATACCAAGCACACTTGAATGTGTTTGTTGGTGTATTCCATTGAGGAATA
>NZ_JAQIBC010000032.1 GCF_030347995.1 Sulfurovum xiamenensis | reverse complement strand
GGTTGGTAAGTCGGGATGACCCCCTAGCCTTAACAGTGCTCTACCCCCAGTAGTATTCGTCCGAGGCGCTACCTAAATAGCTTTCGGGGAGAACCAGCTATCTCCGAGTTTGATTGGCCTTTCACCCCTAGCCACAAGTCATCCGCTAATTTTTCAACATTAGTCGGTTCGGTCCTCCAGTTGATGTTACTCAACCTTCAACCTGCCCATGGCTAGATCACCCGGTTTCGGGTCTATATCCAGAGACTGAACGCCCAGTTAAGACTCGGTTTCCCTACGGCTCCCCTAAATGGTTAACCTTGCCACTGAATATAAGTCGCTGACCCATTATACAAAAGGTACGCAGTCACCCCACGAAGAGGCTCCTACTGCTTGTACGTACACGGTTTCAGGTTCTATTTCACTCCCCTCACAGGGGTTCTT
>NZ_JAQIBC010000031.1 GCF_030347995.1 Sulfurovum xiamenensis | reverse complement strand
AGCAACTACTTCATTTGAAAATGTCGCTATTACAGCTCCGGAAGGTCTGATCTATACGGGTCCTTCCGCTGCAGCGCTTCAGGCGGCATTTGAAGGTGGTACGGGTAATGTTGTATGTACTGTTCCGACATCAGTGACACTTACAGGTGATCTGACAGGATGTACAGTCTTGACTTCAGACAAAATATGGGAACTTGATGGTCTTGCAGTGGTTACTTCTGGAGCAGAATTGAGAATACAGGAAGGAACAACTATTGTTGGACTGCCTGGAACAGGAGATGCCACTTCATATATGATCGTTGATAAAGGGGCTAAAATATATGCACTTGGTACAGTGGACAAACCTATTGTCTTTACATCACAAAATACTTCAGCACAAGAAGTTGGACTATGGGGTGGATTAACACTGATAGGAAATGCAGGAAATGAT
>NZ_JAQIBC010000030.1 GCF_030347995.1 Sulfurovum xiamenensis | reverse complement strand
AGTATGACGCTTACGGTAACCGATAGTGTTGTGCCTATCAGTGAAACGATCGTGGACAACCGTGATACAGGCTTCAGCAGAACAGGTAGCTGGTCGGAGTCAGGAGCTCCTGATGAATATGCTGCAAGCTCTCTGTACAGTGCTACGGTTGGCAGTACTGCTACCTGGACACCTGCACTCTCAACAGCAGGTACCTATGAAGTATTTGTCTGGTATACCGGATCGGCCCAATATGATCGTGATACGGATGCGGACTATACGATCAATTATGCCGATGGTACCACAGCTGTATCGATCGATCAGAACCAGGGTTCTGGCGCATGGGTTTCATTAGGTGTCTATACCTTCCAGGCAGGGAATAGCAGTAGTGTTACGCTTCTTCGTGATGCAAATGCTGTAGGTACTACCAGTGCCGATGCTATGAAGTTTGTCCT
>NZ_JAQIBC010000029.1 GCF_030347995.1 Sulfurovum xiamenensis | reverse complement strand
CGGCCGAACCGTTAGTAACTAGTGACGAGGGTTGCGCTCGTTGCGGGACTTAACCCAACATTTCACAACACGAGCTGACGACAGCCATGCAGCACCTGTCTCAGAGTTCCCGAAGGCACCAAAGCATCTCTGCTAAGTTCTCTGGATGTCAAGAGTAGGTAAGGTTCTTCGCGTTGCATCGAATTAAACCACATGCTCCACCGCTTGTGCGGGCCCCCGTCAATTCATTTGAGTTTTAATCTTGCGACCGTACTCCCCAGGCGGTCTACTTAACGCGTTAGCTCCGAAAGCCACGGCTCAAGGCCACAACCTCCAAGTAGACATCGTTTACGGCGTGGACTACCAGGGTATCTAATCCTGTTTGCTCCCCACGCTTTCGCATCTGAGTGTCAGTATCTGTCCAGGGGGCCGCCTTCGCCACCGGTATTCCTTCAGATCTCTACGCATTTC
>NZ_JAQIBC010000028.1 GCF_030347995.1 Sulfurovum xiamenensis | reverse complement strand
GAAAATCCATTTGAAAACCTTAAATAGTTTTTTAACTATTTTAGATTTCAAATTACTTCCCATTATCTTAATGGGAATATATCCTTTTAATATCACAAATATCTCATTAATTTCAAAATAAATTAACATTGTCAATTTTTAGAATGTATCTACTTAAACTTTACCTCAAAAGAAAGTCTTGCATAAACATAAGCAACATCATGGTTTCAATAAGTGTAAATTCATAGAAATTAATATAGCATAGTATATTAATTTTACCAATACATATTTTTGGTTTTTGTGTTTATACACAACCAAGTGTCTACTGTGCCTCTATAATTTATTATCTAGGAAATCTTGAAAAACACAGTCTCTACCTAAAGAGTATTTTTTTAATCTACTCCTGCATGGAGAGGTTTATAAAAAATATTCTATGATCACTTATAGTGTAAATATAATTAGTTATTTTTTCCAAAATAATTGAATTTATTTACATTTAATATAATAATCTTATCTTAAAACCGTGTAAATAAGGTTTATATACAGTTATTTACACTATATTTGTTATACATACCCTTTTTAGGAGAACACCATGGCAGAAAGAAGAAAATTTAAAAA
>NZ_JAQIBC010000027.1 GCF_030347995.1 Sulfurovum xiamenensis | reverse complement strand
GGAATCTCCTAAAAACATTTGTAAGATGTATCGCACGAAAAGTGCGATACATAGTAGCTTACTACTTAGATAGCGTCAATGATCGCATTAAGCGTAGCAGATGGTCTCATCGCTTTAGCAGCCAACTCATCATTTGGATGGAAGTATCCGCCAACATCTTGAGGCTGACCTTCTACTGCAAGAAGTTCTTCCATGATCTTCTCTTCGTTCTCCTTAAGTGCTTTTGCAACCGGAGCAAACTTTGCAGCTAGTTCTGCATTGTTAGACTCAGCAAGTGCTTCTGCCCAGTACTGAGCCAAGTAGAAGTGAGATGCTTTGTTATCTNAAGTGCTTTTGCAACCGGAGCAAACTTTGCAGCTAGTTCTGCATTGTTAGACTCAGCAAGTGCTTCTGCCCAGTACTGAGCCAAGTAGAAGTGAGATGCTTTGTTATCTGGCTGACCTACTTTTCTTCCTGGTGCTTTGTTGTTATCAAGGTAACCTTGGTTCGCAGCATCAAGACCAGCTGTAAGAGCAGCAAGTTTAGCATCGTCATGTTTTTGACCGATCATTCTTAAAGACTCAGCTAGTGCCAGGAACTCACCAAGTGAATCCCATCTTAAGTGACCTTCAGC
>NZ_JAQIBC010000026.1 GCF_030347995.1 Sulfurovum xiamenensis | reverse complement strand
GCGACATTTTCAAATGAAGTAGTTGCTTCATTAATAATATCGTTAGAGTGAAGGGCACCATGAGGTTCGATCTGTCCACCATTGTGAATGATCGTACCATTTTTAAAGTGTCCTCCAATACCGGCATTTTTAAAGTAGATTCCACCCTCTTTTGCCTGAGTTGCACCCGTTGTGATCGTAAATCCATCAAATGTTGCTGCAGTATTTCCTGACATTTCAATACCTGCATTCCCTGTTGTTGTATTGATGACAAGATTTTTTACCGTTCCAGAGAACCCATCATCGATGTCAAAGTAGTCATCTGTACAGTGTGTAACAGTAACATTGGTAAGGTTCACCGTACCACCCCAGATCTCGATACCGTCATCATCAGAGTAATCAATTGTGATATCTTCAACAATAGTACCTGACCCAACACCTACAAAACTCAGACCATTGATCTCTTTATCTTGGGCCATTGTAATACCAGAGTTAAGGATATACACATTTCTCAAGATACCTGAACTGTCTGCCAAATCCTGACCCGGTACGATAGCGCCATTCGCATCTTTACCGCCACCAGCAGCAAAAAGGCTGTTTACCTCGTATGCATTCACTTGATCATTTCCTGCATTTCCTATCAGTGT
>NZ_JAQIBC010000025.1 GCF_030347995.1 Sulfurovum xiamenensis | reverse complement strand
ATCCCACTGCTTACCACCTTCTCTTACCACAACTGGCATAGAAGCATCGATAATAACATCATTCGATGCGTTGAAGTTAGTTTCACCTTTATCAGAATCAACCATTGCGATCTTTGGAGCATCTGATTCAACAGCTGCTAGGAAATCAGCTTTGATCTCAGCTTCTTTTGCATGACCAGCGATCTTTTTCTCAAGGTCTGACATACCAAGGTTAGGGTTCACTCCAAGCTCGGCAAATGTATCTGCATGTTTAGCGAATACATCTTCGAAGAATATCTCAAATGCGTGACCGAACATAATCGGGTCAGAGATCTTCATCATCGTTGCTTTCAAGTGAAGTGACCAGATAAGTCCTTCTTCTTTAGCATCTTGGATCGTTTTTTTATAGAACTCTCTAAGTGCAGCAACTGACATGAATGTACCATCAAGTACTTCACCAGCAAGTGCATCAATTGTAGTTAACTCTTTACCGTTAAGTGCAATTGTTACTTTTTGGTCTTTAGCTGATGTTACAGATTTTTCATGTCCGTAGAAGTCACCTTTTCCACCCATATGCGCAACATATGCTTTTGAATTTTCTGCATATGCCTTAAGTCTGTGTGGGTTATTTTGTGCAAATCTTTTTACCGCTTTT
>NZ_JAQIBC010000024.1 GCF_030347995.1 Sulfurovum xiamenensis | reverse complement strand
TTAAGAGCCTAGGCAATGTTAAAATTACATTTGCAAGTTCTACTATTAAGCTTGCACTTAATAAGGTAGTACCTATTTGAAGAATAAAGTAAATACAAACGATCTATTAGTACTGGTCAGCTAAATGACTTTCATCACTTACACACCCAGCCTATCAACGCAGTAGTCTTCTGCGGATCTTCAGGGATGATTCATCTTGGAGTTGGCTTCCCGCTTAGATGCTTTCAGCGGTTATCGATTCCGAACTTAGCTACCGGGCAATGCGTCTGGCGACACAACCCGAACACCAGAGGTTCGTCCACTCCGGTCCTCTCGTACTAGGAGCAGCCCCCTTCAATCTTCCAACGCCCACGGCAGATAGGGACCGAACTGTCTCACGACGTTCTAAACCCAGCTCGCGTACCACTTTAAATGGCGAACAGCCATACCCTTGGGACCGACTTCAGCCCCAGGATGTGATGAGCCGACATCGAGGTGCCAAACACCGCCGTCGATATGAACTCTTGGGCGGTATCAGCCTGTTATCCCCGGAGTACCTTTTATCCGTTGAGCGATGGCCCTTCCATACAGAACCACCGGATCACTATGACCTGCTTTCGCACCTGCTCGAACCGTCATTCTCGCAGTTAAGCGGGCTTATGCCATTGCACTAACCTCACGATGTCCAACCGTGATTAGCCCACCTTCGTGCTCCTCCGTTACTCTTTGGGAGGAGACCGCCCCAGTCAAACTACCCACCAG
>NZ_JAQIBC010000023.1 GCF_030347995.1 Sulfurovum xiamenensis | reverse complement strand
GAGAAGGTGGTAAGCAGTGGGATAGAAATGGTGACGCACTTGAGACTGTGGCTGTTATTCCAGATTCTACTTACGGAATGTTCCATGCAGAAATGCTGGCTGACTGTGTGAAAAATGGTCAATATGATGTATCTACAATGGGTACAATGCAAAATATCGGTCTTATGGCACAAAAAGCTGAAGAGTATGGTTCTCACCCAACGACATTTGAGCTTGCTGAAGCTGGTACTGTAACAGTCACTGGTGAAGATGGTGTACTTATGAGCTTCGAGTGTGAGGCTGGAGATATCTGGAGACTTGCTAGAACAAAAGATATACCAATTAGAGACTGGGTAAGATTGACTGTTGAAAGAACTAGAATCGAAGGGATCCCTGCAGTATTCTGGCTAGATGAAGCACGTGCACACGATGCTGAGCTTATCAAAAAAGTAAACGAGTACCTTAAAGATCATGATACATCTGGTTTAGATATCAAGTTCATGAATGTAACGGATGCAACTAGATTCACAAACGAGAGAATCAGAAGAGGTGAAAACACGATCGCTGTAACTGGTAACGTTCTTAGAGACCACTTAACTGATATGTACCCGATCTTAGAGCTTGGTACATCAGCTAAAATGCTTTCTATCGTTCCATTGATCGCTGGTGGTGGACTGTTTGAAACGGGTGCAGGTGGATCAGCACCTAAGCACGTAGACCAGTTCCTTGCTGAAGGTCACTTAAGATGGGATTCATTGGGTGAGTTCTTGGCATTGGCTGAGTCACTAAGAATGATCGAGCAAAAACATCCAAATGCAAAACTTGCTGCATTGACTGCTGGTCTTGATGTTGCAAACCAAGGTTACCTTGATAACAACAAA
>NZ_JAQIBC010000021.1 GCF_030347995.1 Sulfurovum xiamenensis | reverse complement strand
TTATTGCTAAGAAGATCATTCGCTTCATCAGCAGTTTTTAGTCCATGACTTCCATACCCCTCTATATCTCTGATAATGGTATAACCTGTCACATCAGCTTCTTTAAATATCTCTAAGACTCTATTTGTATAAATAGATTCGATGATGACTTCAACTTTTTTCATTTTTTTCATTTTTAACCCCACAAAATAGTTATAAAGTAGTAGTATAGCGGTATCCCTAAAGAGATGTTAAAAGGGAAAGTTACCGCTAGACTCAATGGCAGATAAAGCCCAGGATTGGCTTCAGGTACAGACAACCTCATAGCCGCAGGCACTGCAATATAAGAAGCACTTCCCGCAAGTAATGACAGCAATAAAGTATCTCCTTGTGACAGTTCAAAGAAGTACCCTAATAGAATAGCAACGGATGCATTAAATATAGGCATAGCGATTGCAAACATAATGAGGAATAATCCGACTTTTTTTAACTCATAAATTCTTTTTGCTGCAACCAATCCCATATCAAGAAGGAAAAATGCCAGCATTCCTTTAAACAGAGTCCCAAACAGTGGCTCCATAGAATTCCAGCCCTTTTCTCCGGTCACAATACCAATGATCAAAGCACCTACCAACAAATAGACTGATGGATTTAAAAATGCCTCTCTAAAGATCTCTTTCCAATCTGTCTCTTTTTTATCTTCAGAACCTCTTGCAAACAGTGTAGCAAAAACAAGTCCTACTACAATAGCCGGAGACTCCATCAGTGCCATTCCTGCTACCATATAGCCCCCATATTCAACGCCAATAGTTTGAAGGTAGGTAATCCCAGTGATAAACGTTACCGCACTGATAGATCCATAAGTAGCAGCGATAGCAATGGCATTATAGTTATCCAATTTCACACGTAAAATAAAATAGCTATAGATCGGTACAATGATCGCCATTAGAATTGCTAAGGAAAGTGCAGTAAATATGTAGGTATTTAAACCACTATGCGAAAGTTCATATCCTCCATGAAGCCCAATAGCTATCAAAAGGTACAATGAAAAAAGTTTAGGTAAAGGCTGAGGGATTGATAATTCTGATTTGAAAAAAACAGCTAACATACCGAGCAAAAAGAATAGTATGGGTGGATTTAAAATATTTTGAAGTATTAAATCGATATTCATAAGGAATCTCCTAAAAACATTTGTAAGAT
>NZ_JAQIBC010000020.1 GCF_030347995.1 Sulfurovum xiamenensis | reverse complement strand
CCTTGCTTCACAACAAGTTTAGCTTTTAACATTAATAATTGATTTACATTGTACTATGAAAAGTTTTAAAAAAAAATAAGATATTAATTTTGTTTACTTAACCAACCCTTCATACTCTCAACCTGTTCAAGAGTTCTAGCAGTTGCTGTACCACCTTCAGACTGGCGGGCATTCATAGAGGCACGGTTGTCAAGAAGTGCTACTACCCCTTCACCGATGCGGCTATCTACACTTTGTAGGTCTTCCAAAGAAAGTTCTGAGATATCCAGACCTTTCTCTTCTGCAAGGTTTACTGCATTACCTGTGATGTGGTAGGCATCTCTAAACGGGAGTCCCTGCTCTTTTACAAGGTAGTCTGCCAGGTCTGTTGCAGAGAGGTGGCCTATCATACATGCCGCTTCCATTTTGTCTGCATTGACTGTCATGTCTGCTATCATCTCTTCTAGTACTTGCAGTGATAGTATGGCAGTTTTGACAGAGTCAAATACCCCTTCTTTGTCTTCTTGCATATCTTTGTTGTACGCAAGTGGCAGACCTTTCATCACAGTAAGAAGTGCAATAAGGTTACCATTCACACGTCCTGTTTTTCCTCTGAGAAGTTCAGGGATATCAGGATTTTTCTTTTGTGGCATGATGGAAGAACCAGTCGCATGACGATCTGAGAGTGTCACCCACTTAAATTCACTAGCAGACCATAAAATAAGCTCTTCACTCAAACGGCTCATATGCATCATCATCGTAGATATGTTAAAGAGTATCTCCAAAGCAAAATCACGATCACTTACCGTGTCAAGACAGTTCAGAGTCGGGGCATTGAAACCCAATTTGTCTGAAGTGGTCTGTCTGTTGATCGGGTGTGGTGTACCAGCCAATGCCGCACACCCTATAGGAGAGTAGTTATTGCGCTCATAAGAGCTCATAAAACGCTCATAATCACGTTTAAACATACTTGCATAGGCCATCATGTGGTAACCGAAGTTTATAGGCTGTGCATGCTGTAGATGTGTCATACCAGGAAGCATCGTCTCTGAATTTTCTTCGGCAACCTTTACAAGCGTAGTGATGTTCTCTAAAAGCAGATCAGCGATAGCTTTGGTGTTGTTCTGTACATAGAGTCTAAAATCAAGTGCGACCTGGTCATTACGGCTACGTGCAGTGTGCAGACGTTTACCCGCATCTCCTACCTTTTCAGTCAGTCTTCCTTCTATGGCCATGTGGATATCTTCATCATCCCCGTCCAGTTTAAATACGCCGGACTCTATCTCACCCAGTATCTCATACAAACCACCTTCGATCTTTTCATAATCCTCTTTAGAGATGATACCCTGCTCACAAAGCATATAGGCATGGGCACGTGACCCTTCTATATCTTCTTTATAGAGCACTTTGTCAAACGGCAGTGAGTTATTGAGATCTTGTAGCAGTTGTGAACTCTTTTCAGAGATTCTTGCAGATGCAATTTTTTTAGACATGATTGTTTCCTGAAATGTAGTTAATTAAAAGTATTTTATCGTAAAGTACGTTTAAGAAGGATTGTCCGTCATAGAAAAAAATGAAGAGCCTAAGAAAGGGAGTTATATCGGGAGGGATAGGCTCTTCACTAAAAAAAGGCAGCCAGGACCAAGAGAGAAGGAAGTTATTACATATTTTGGACAAGGAGTAAAACAATTCTCTT
>NZ_JAQIBC010000019.1 GCF_030347995.1 Sulfurovum xiamenensis | reverse complement strand
GGAATCTCCTAAAAACATTTGTAAGATAAGTATTACTTAACTTCATGCCGTCTCCCCTCTTTTTCGTGAGAGGAGATATCGGCTAATGACCTTGACCTAAGCTGTTCGTTCTTTCGCCTTTAAGCAAGTAGAGGGTTTCAACTTAAATCCATTTTAGGCTTTTGGTTATTCACCTTGTCCTAGAGAGTAAGCACGCTCACCATCTTCGAATGCATAAAGGTTTTCAGTTTTAATCACTTCAATACCTGCATCAGAAATTTTGTTCATCATATCTGTGATGTCACTATTTGTGATTACGTCACCTTGAGTTTTATTATAGAAACGACATCTCCAGTGATCTGTAAGGAAAGTTTCCGGGTGACCACTTGGATAGACTTTTTGACCACGGTTGGAGATCATTTTAAGTGCTATGTTGGTACCCTCAGTAAGCTCAACCAGCTTATCACCGATTGTGTTTGCATCACAATCATCTTTAGTAAAGATATCACAACCGATAAGATTCATTTTTGTGTTTCTTACATTTGTAAGTTCAGGTTTTTTGATTTTGATCGCTTTGTCATATTTTACAGCTTCAAGTGTTGATGGCTTTTGACCAAGTCTTTCAATCACTGCATCAGCAAACTCTTTCGTTCCAACTTCTGTATACTCTTTTCCTGCAGCTTTAAGTTTTCTAGCAAGGTCATAGGTTACGATACCGTCTTCGATCGTTTTTAGCCAAGCATTATGCACTTTTTCTGCTACTTCCGGCTGACCCACTTGAACCATCATCATGACACCTGAAAGCAAAAGACCTGATGGATTCGCTTTGTTTTGACCAGCGTGACGTGGAGCAGAACCGTGGATCGCTTCATACATAGCAATATCATCACCAACGTTAGCACCCGGTGCAATACCTACTGAACCAGTCATAAGTCCAAGAATATCAGTTGCAACATCACCATAAAGATTAGGCATTAGAACCATATCGAACTCTTCAGGAGCATCTACGAGTTTAGCCATACCGATATCGATGATCCAGTCATCCGCTTGAATTTCAGGGTATTTTTTAGCTGTTTCATAGAATACTTTTACAAAAAGACCATCTGTGATCTTCATGATGTTGTCTTTGATCATACAAGTGATTCTTTTTCTACCATATGCTTTTGCATACTCAAATGCATATTGACATATTTTTTCACAACCCGGTCTTGTAATGATTTTTAGACACTGAGTTACTTCCGGAGTTTGCTGATGCTCGATTCCTGCATACAGATCTTCTTCATTTTCACGAATCGTAACAACATTCATACCTGGGAATTTTGAAGGTACAAACGGGTCATAAGCGATAGCTGGACGAACGTTTGCGTAAAGTCCTAGAGTCTTACGGATAGTAACGTTCAAACTTTTGTATCCACCACCTTGAGGTGTTGTGATAGGTGCCTTAAAAAGTACTTTATTTTTCTTGATAGAGTCCCAAGCTTCTTGACCGATACCAGATGTATTACCAGAAAGATACACTTGTTCACCCACATCAATATGCTCCCATTCTACATCAGCACCCGCTGCATCAAGTACTCTGATACTTGCATCCATGATCTCAGGACCGATTCCGTCACCTCTTGCAACTGTAATTGTTTGCTTTGCCATTTTTTTCCTTTTATAATTAATTAAAATAAATTCTCTTAGAAACTACATCATTGAGTAGCTTCCACCTCAATCTAATTCTTCTAGATTATCTTGAACCAATTTTTCCCATCAGAAAAATTTCAAGCATTATAATTAATTTTATGGACGGAATTCTTCACCAATATTGTCTCTTTAATTGTCTTTTTTTACTTTATAAGTTATCTATATTTAATATTATTTTTATCCAAAATTGGTATTATTGTATTATGAAACAAGAAACTTTAGATAAGAAAATAAAAATCTCAAATGACTTAATGTTTTACTTCTATAAGCATATAGAGACAGATATCAACATTGATGAGCTTGCAGATCATTTCAAGATCAACAAATTTTATATGCATAAGATCTTTAAAGAAGTGTTTGGGCGAAATATTTATGAAAGTATTAAATATATTCGTCTTCAAAAAGCTTCTAATCTTTTGTTGACAAATAAATATTCGACTATTTCAGAGGTAGCCAATGAGTGTGGCTACAGCTCTCAAACCTCATTCATTCGTGCATTTAAAGAACGTTTTTCCATGACACCCAACAAGTGGAGAAAAGGTGGATATAAAGACTATTCGCATAAAATTCTCTTACAGTCACCAAAAGCACAAGCTTCTACAGCAAGTTTTGAACAAATAGAGCCTCAAATCGTGAAAATGCCCCAGCAAAGTGCATATTATATTCGCCACAGAGGCTATGGATACGAAAAATCAAAACTCACATGGCAAAAAATTCAAACTTGGATCTACCAAAATGAATTAAAAGACTATATGGAGATGTCACTTTTTCATGACAATCCGACCATCACACCACTGGATGAGTGTCATTATGTAGCATGTATAGTACCAAATGATGAAAAGGAGTTGAAAGATCAACGTCTTCCAAGTTTTAATATCTCTGGGGGTGTTTATGCCAAGTTTGATTTTGAAGGAAAAAGAGGAGATCTATTGAAGTTGATCCACTGGGTATATCATGAGTGGCTGCCAAAAAGTGAGTATCAGACAACAACAAAACCGCCTTATGCGGTCTATCACAAAAACCATTATCTTAATCAAGATGAGGAATTTGCGATCAGTTTTTATTTATCAATTAAATTTTAATTTAAAGAGTGATTCATACTTGTTGTGAATCTTTTGAATGTAATAGCACGAGAGAATCGCTAATGATGCATTTTCCACCATATCTATCTATGAAAGCTCTGATTTTTTCTATCATTCTTTCAAATTTTTCCTCTCGGCACACAGTAAAGATATAATTATTGCTAAGAAGATCATTCGCTTCA
>NZ_JAQIBC010000018.1 GCF_030347995.1 Sulfurovum xiamenensis | reverse complement strand
ACACCTGTTGTGAGGCAGGGTCAGAAATCTATGGGTCTTGGATACTATATAGATGAAAAGATCGCCATGTTACACAATTATTCAAACATACTATTATATATTCTAAAAGGGAAAAGAATGGCATTAAATACAAAATTACTTGTAAGTACTTCTTTAATGGGACTTACATTTATGTTTTCAGGATGTGCAGATGGAACTGATGGGAGTACTGTACTCATAAATACTCCTACTGAAGTAAGTGTTTCTGCATCTGTACTTAATTTTTGTGATGCTGGTTCCAACGAGGAACTCTGGACAACTGACGGAACGGAAGCAGGTACGGTACTGGTCAAAGAGATTGTTCCAGACATCTACGGCTCAAGACCTAGAGAAGTTACTGTAGCAGGAGGAATAAGCTTTTTTAGTGCGACTGATAATGGAGCAGCAAGTGGGGTTGAACTATGGAAAAGTGACGGAACGGAAGCGGGTACGGTATTGGTTAAAGATATTAATCCTGGGACAGCTGGTTCTGATCCTCAACAGCTAGCTGCTGTAAATGGCATACTCTATTTCAGTGCGTAAGACCCTACAAACGGGCAAGAACTCTGGAAAAGTGACGGAACGGAAGCGGGTACGGTATTGGTTAAAGATATTAATCCTGGGACAGCTGGTTCTTATCCTCAACAGCTAGCTGCTGTAAATGGCATACTCTATTTCCGTGCGTATGACCCTACAAACGGGCAAGAACTCTGGAAAAGTGACGGAACGGAAGCCGGTACAGTAATGGTCACAGACATTATTCCAGGCACAGCTGGTTGTAATCCTCGACAGCTAGCTGCTGTAAATGGCATACTCTATTTCCGTGCGTATGACCCTACAAACGGGCAAGAACTCTGGAAAAGTGACGGAACGGAAGCCGGTACAGTAATGGTCAAAGACATTATTCCAGGCACAGCTGGTTCTAATCCTCGACAGCNAGTGGGGTTGAACTATGGAAAAGTGACGGAACGGAAGCGGGTACGGTATTGGTTAAAGATATTAATCCTGGGACAGCTGGTTCTTATCCTCAACAGCTAGCTGCTGTAAATGGCATACTCTATTTCAGTGCGTATGACCCTACAAACGGGCAAGAACTGTGGAAAAGTGACGGAACGGAAGCCGGTACAGTAATGGTCAAAGACATTATTCCAGGCACAGCTGGTTCTAATCCTCGACAGCTAGCTGCTGTAAATGGCATACTCTATTTCAGTGCGACTAATGGTTCAAACGGGTATGAACTATGGAAAAGCGACGGAACGGCATCAGGTACAATAATGGTCAAAGACATTATTCCAGGCACAGCTGGTTCTAATCCTCGACAGCTAGCTGCTGTAAATGGCATACTCTATTTCAGTGCGACTAATGGTTCAAACGGGTATGAACTATGGAAAAGCGACGGACCGGCATCAGGTACACTAATGGTCAAAGACATTTTTCCAGGTCCAGCTGATTCTAATCCTTATTATCTAACTAATGTAAACGGAACACTTTTTTTCACTGCGACTGACAGTACAAATGGGGCTGATCTATGGAAAAGTGACGGAACGGAAGCCGGTACGGTGCTAGTTAAAGATATGGTTCCAGGCACAGCTGGTTCTTATCCTTATTATCTAACTAACTTAAACGGAACACTCTTTTTTAGAGGGGATGATGGTACAACCGGGTATGAACTGTGGAAAAGCGACGGAACGGCATCAGGTACGGTTCTTGTTAAAGATATTAATCCAGGGACAGGTTATTCCAGTCCTAATGGCATAACCAGCTTCAATGGAAAAATATTTTTTATGGCAAATGATGGTAGTGGAGATGGTGATCAAGTTTGGACGAGTGATGGAACAGCTCTTGGAACGAATAGAATTTCATCTGCATACACAACGACAGGGGGGCTTAGAACGCATGATTGGGAAGAGCCTTTTAAACCTGTTAATGGTAAGCTTTACATAGATTTAGTTGATACTACTACTTGGTATAGAGAGCTTTGGACAACAGATGGAACAATAACGGGTACGCATTCAGTTAAAACGAGTACATGTTGGAGTTTCATCTAATAATAACTTATCAATAGAAGGAGAGGAGAGCACTACTCTCCTTCTATAACAAAATTTCTATTTCTTTTTCAATCTATATAGGACATTTTATAAGGTTTTCATTCACAATAAAATGTTTTTGAATAATGCTGTAAGAATTTACCAATAACTAGAGGCTGTAGTGCAACGGAGGTCTGACAACGAGCCAAACAGTTTGAGCGTATTCATCAGATTATTGAGGCGTCAGCTAAGTAGTGTGGCGCGCATGCGGGAGGACACTCCTGCCCGCACAGCAGAGCACCACGCGTATGTACTGGCTTAGTTATGAGGGGTATATAGTAATACCCCTACCTAAACGGCAAAAAGAACATTTTCATTATTAAATAGATAAACTATCTTTTGATAGAGTTGCGATTGACTCATAGTGGTTGGAAGGATAACCAATGACACTAACAAGTCGAAATGGCAAACTATGGATTACATTCTATCATCAGTCCACGAGATACAGCCGTAGCTTAGAACTTGATGATACGAAAAAGAACCGTAAACTTGCAGAGCAACAAATCATCCCCGAGATCGTATATAAACTCAATCACGGGATGTTCTTTAAAAGCGAAAGTAAACAAGAAGAAGTTCCTACGCTGAATAGGTTTTCTGAAATAAGCTTCGAAATTCATAAGCATGAACGACGAGAACTGACACAGGCAAACTACATCCGTAAATATGAACTTCACATTAAACCTTATTTTGGTTCGAAACGTCTTGATGCTATTAAGCCTTCTACTCTTGCTAGTTGGCAGAATAAGCTCATGGAAACACATTCTGCTAAGACGATACGGAATATTCGTACCGTCTTTCAGACAATCATGGAAGATGCAATGATGGATGATCTGATAAAGATCAACCCCTTTACTCGTGTGAAAGCACCTAGAAACGAAGAGGTAAGACAGAAGAAGCCTTTTAATCAAGAGGAAATCTTTAGCATACTTTCTACGGTGACTGAATCTATGCGTTGCTTTTTTGCCATAGGTTTCTTTACGGGTATGAGAACAGGTGAGATCATAGGATTAAAATGGGAAGATGTGAGTTGGGATGAGCGTATTATTAAGATACGTAGAAGCAGACGACAAGGAACAGAAACTAAACCAAAAACAAAAAGTAGTATCAGAGATGTAGAAATCATTGATGCACTTTTCCCTTATCTTACTCGGCATCGTGAACTTGCAGATATGTCAAATGTTTATATCTTTGAAACATCCAGAGGTAAGCCATTTAATACCACAGCTAAAATTGGTGTATGGTATTGGAGAACTACTTTGGAAAAGCTCGGCATCGAGTATCGTAATCTTTATCAGATGCGTCATACTTTTGCCAGTATGATGATTTCTCATGGAGAAGATATTTTATGGGTGAGTAATATGCTTGGTCATAAAGACAGTTCAATGACACTTCAAAAATATGCAAGATACTTTAAAAGAAAAGATAAAAAAGGGCAACTTTCCTAAGTCAATGACATGACACTTTTGGGCACACTTTGGGCACAGTGACGATTTTTGATTGTTGGAAGCTCCGCTACAGCGGTGTTCATGGGGTTATGGCAGAGAGGAAGTATGTCTAATTAT
>NZ_JAQIBC010000017.1 GCF_030347995.1 Sulfurovum xiamenensis | reverse complement strand
GGATTAGATACCCTGGTAGTCCACGCCCTAAACGATGAATGTTAGTCGTCGGGTAGCTAGTCTATTCGGTGATGCAGCTAACGCATTAAACATTCCGCCTGGGGAGTACGGTCGCAAGATTAAAACTCAAAGGAATAGACGGGGACCCGCACAAGTGGTGGAGCATGTGGTTTAATTCGAAGATACGCGAAGAACCTTACCTAGCCTTGACATATTTAAGAACACTTTAGAGATAGAGTGGTGCCTTCGGGAGCTTTTATACAGGTGCTGCACGGCTGTCGTCAGCTCGTGTCGTGAGATGTTGGGTTAAGTCCCGCAACGAGCGCAACCCTCGTCACTAGTTACTAACGGTTCGGCCGAGGACTCTAGTGAGACTGCCTTCGCAAGGAGGAGGAAGGTGAGGACGACGTCAAGTCATCATGGCCCTTACGGCTAGGGCAACACACGTGCTACAATGGCCAGGACAATGAGAAGCAATACTGCGAGGTGGAGCAAATCTATAAACCTGGTCTCAGTTCGGATAGCAGTCTGCAACTCGACTGCTTGAAGCTGGAATCACTAGTAATCGTAGATCAGCTATGCTACGGTGAATACGTTCCCGGGTCTTGTACTCACCGCCCGTCACACCATGGGAGTTGATTTCACCCGAAGCGGGGAAGCTAAACTGGCTACCCTCCACGGTGGAATCAGCGACTGGGGTGAAGTCGTAACAAGGTAACCGTAGGAGAACCTGCGGTTGGATCACCTCCTTTCAGAGTATAGATGATGTTTCCTCACAGAACATCATCACAAACACAAATAAGACTTGGTTTGTTTTATGTTCGATCATAACTTACTGTTTGGTTGTCAAAGATTATTCGGATCTTTGACGTTACAACCTGGGGAATTAGCTCAGCTGGGAGAGCGCCTGCTTTGCACGCAGGAGGTCATCGGTTCGATCCCGTTATTCTCCACCATTTCTGAAAAGAGATGATGGATTGGAAAACTTAATAGAAGTATTCAAGTGAATGTTTCTATTAGGTTTTACACNGGTTGTCAAAGATTATTAGGATCTTTGATGTACCTCATATGGGCGTATAGCTCAGCTGGTTAGAGTGCACCCCTGATAAGGGTGAGGTCCCAGGTTCAAGTCCTGGTACGCCCACCATATGTTTAATGAAAGTATTTACTTTAAATATTTTCATTAGACATGTGTCTAAATGTTATTTAACTTATTATTGTTAAGAGTCTAACGTAATGTTGCATGATATGGATTTATTCATAACATACAAAAAAATTACAATTTAACAGAAAATTATCAGAAATGATAACTTTCATGTGCAAGAAACTCAATAATTAGAAGATGTAAGAATCTTCAACTTATTAAACAACTAAACCATAAACAGAGAGATCTGTGAATGACTTATTTGCATTTAATAAGGTAGTACCTTAGAATTAATTAAATTAATCTAAGGGCAGATGGTGGATGCCTAGACCAGGAGAGGCGATGAAGGACGTACTAGGCTGCGATAAGCCAGGGGGAGCTGCCAAGAAGCTTTGATCCCTGGATTTCCGAATGGGGCAACCCGGCATGTTGCGAAGCATGTCACTCTTAGGAGAGCGAACGTGGGGAAGTGAAACATCTCAGTACCCACAGGAAAAGAAATCAACCGAGATTCCCTTAGTAGCGGCGAGCGAAAAGGGAGTAGCCCTAAAGAGTTTAAGGTGTTAGTAGAATAAGCTGGAATGCTTGACCGTAGAGGGTGAAAGTCCCGTATACGAAAACTAATTAGACTTTATTCGAGTAGGTCGGGACACGTGAAACCCTGACTGAATATGGGAGGACCACCTTCCAAGGCTAAATACTACTCCAGGATCGATAGTGAACCAGTACCGTGAGGGAAAGGTGAAAAGAACCGCAGTGAGCGGAGTGAAATAGAACCTGAAACCATCTGCCTACAATCATTCAGAGCCCTATGTTTTATACAGGGTGATGGACTGCCTTTTGCATAATGAGCCTGCGAGTTATGGTGACTAGCAAGGTTAAACACACGTGAAGCCGTAGCGAAAGCGAGTCTTAATAGGGCGATAGTTAGTTGCTGTAGACCCGAAACTAAGTGATCTATCCATGGGCAGGTTGAAGCTGGTGTAAGAGCTAGTGGAGGACCGAACGGGTGGAGGTTTAAAACTCCTCCGATGACCTGTGGATAGGGGTGAAAGGCCAATCAAACTTAGTGATAGCTGGTTCTCTCCGAAATATATTTAGGTATAGCGTCATGTTCGAAGCATATGGGGGTAGAGCACTGATTGGGCTAGGGCCTACACCAAGGTACCAAACCCAGTCAAACTCCGAATACCATATGTGAATTCATGGCAGTCAGGTGGTGGGTGATAAAATCCATCATCGAGAGGGAAACAGCCCAGACTACCAGCTAAGGTCCCAAAGTTCTATTTAAGTGGAAAAGGATGTGGAGTTGCTTAGACAACCAGGAGGTTGGCTTAGAAGCAGCCATCCTTTAAAGAAAGCGTAACAGCTCACTGGTCTAGCGATTCTGCGCCGAAAATATAACGGGGCTAAAATAGACACCGAAGCTGTAGATTTAGTATTTATACTAAGTGGTAGGAGAGCGTTCTAGTCAGCATTGAAGCCATACCGGTAAGGAGTGGTGGAGCGGCTAGAAGTGAGCATGCAGGCATGAGTAGCGAGAAAACAGGTGAGAATCCTGTTCGCCGTAAACCCAAGGGTTCCTACACTATGCTCGTCATTGTAGGGTTAGTCGGGTCCTAAGCTGAGTCCGAAAGGGGTAAGCGATGGCAAATTGGTTAATATTCCAATACCAACTAATAGTTTAGTACGAAGGGGGGACGCATAGGGTTAAACGAGGTCACTGATGGAATAGTGGCTCGAAGGGTGTAGATAAGCTGGATAGGAAAATCCGCCGGCTGTTTTCGAGACCTGACAGGCTGATGACGCTCTTCGGAGCTGATTCAGAATCGTTGATACCGTCGTGCCAAGAAAAGCCTCTAAGTGTATTATTAGTTGCCCGTACCGTAAACCGACACAGGTGGGTGAGATGAGTATTCTAAGGCGCGTGGAAGAACCCTGGTTAAGGAACTCTGCAAACTAGCACCGTAACTTCGGAATAAGGTGTGCCTACTCTTGTATATGGACTTGCTCCAAAAAGCGAGAGAGGTTGCAACAAAGAGTCCCTCCCGACTGTTTATCAAAAACACAGCACTTTGCTAACTCGTAAGAGGATGTATAAGGTGTGACGCCTGCCCGGTGCTTGAAGGTTAATTGATGGGGTTAGTACTTCGGTGCGAAGCTCTTGATCGAAGCCCAAGTAAACGGCGGCCGTAACTATAACGGTCCTAAGGTAGCGAAATTCCTTGTCGGTTAAATACCGACCTGCATGAATGGCGTAACGAGATGGGAGCTGTCTCAACCAGGGATCCAGTGAAATTGTAGTGGAGGTGAAAATTCCTCCTACCCGCGGCAAGACGGAAAGACCCCGTGCACCTTTACTATAGCTTGACACTGCAATTGGGATATATTTGTGCAGGATAGGTGGGAGGCTTTGATTCATCGGCGCCAGCTGATGATGAGCTATCCTTGAGATACCACCCTTATATATTCTGATTGCTAACTTGCGCCAGTTATCCTGGCGGAGGACAATGTCTGGTGGGTAGTTTGACTGGGGCGGTCGCCTCCTAAAAAGTAACGGAGGCTTACNCCGAGACTCAGTGAAATTGAAATCGCTGTGAAGATGCAGTGTACCCGCGGCTAGACGGAAAGACCCCGTGAACCTTTACTACAGCTTGGCACTGAACATTGAACCTACATGTGTAGGATAGGTGGGAGGCTTTGAAGACGTGACGCTAGTTGCGTTGGAGCCGTCCTTGAAATACCACCCTTGTATGTTTGATGTTCTAACTTAGCCCCGTTATCCGGGGTGAGGACAGTGTCTGGTGGGTAGTTTGACTGGGGCGGTCGCCTCCTAAAAAGTAACGGAGGCTTACAAAGGTTGGCTCAGATGGGTTGGAAATCCATCGTAGAGTATAATGGTACAAGCCAGCTTAACTGCGAGACGTACATGTCGAGCAGAGACGAAAGTCGGTCATAGTGATCCGGTGGTTCTGTGTGGAAGGGCCATCGCTCAAAGGATAAAAGGTACGCCGGGGATAACAGGCTGATCTCCCCCAAGAGCTCACATCGACGGGGAGGTTTGGCACCTCGATGTCGGCTCATCGCATCCTGGGGCTGAAGCAGGTCCCAAGGGTATGGCTGTTCGCCATTTAAAGCGGTACGCGAGCTGGGTTCAGAACGTCGTGAGACAGTTCGGTCCCTATCTGCCGTGGGCGTTGGATGATTGAGGAGAGTTGCCCCTAGTACGAGAGGACCGGGGTGAACGAACCACTGGTGTACCAGTTGTCCTGCCAAGGGCATCGCTGGGTAGCTATGTTCGGATGTGATAACCGCTGAAAGCATCTAAGCGGGAAGCCAACTCCAAGATGAATCATCCCTGAAGATCCGCAGAAGACTACTGCGTTGATAGGCTGGGTGTGTAAGTGATGAAAGTCATTTAGCTGACCAGTACTAATAGATCGTTTGTATTTACTTTATTCTTCAAATAGGTACTACCTTATTAAGTGCAAGCTTAATAGTAGAACTTGCAAATGTAATTTTAACATTGCCTAGGCTCTTAACAATACTAAGTTACTCAAAGCTTTTAAGCTGAGAGAAACATGAACACATCGGTGTTTATCTTTCTCTTAGTGGTGGGGCTAGAGGGAGGGTCATACCCAGCTCCATTCCGAACCTGGAAGTCAAGCCTCCCATCGCCGATAATACTGCAGGCTACGCTTGTGGAAATGTAGGTCGCTGCCACTTTGAGTTTTTTATAACACCCCTTCAACTTAAACAATCAACCAACTCTTATCAATTTTAGTTTTTTATCCAACTTTTTTATTGTTTATCTGTTTA
>NZ_JAQIBC010000016.1 GCF_030347995.1 Sulfurovum xiamenensis | reverse complement strand
TTGGTTGCGGAAGATGGATTTGAACCACCGACCTTTGGGTTATGAGCCCAACGAGCTACCAGACTGCTCTATCCCGCGATAATAAATATTGAAATATTTAAGTAAATTTGATTAAATTATAGATTAGTGAAGGCTACAAAATAGATGTCCATTGTATCCATATAAACTTAATTAAGAATAAATATATACATATGGGAAGGATTTTAGACTTAGAACATAAAGTGGTATATGGCAGACTCTGCCAAATATGTATGTTTATTGTATGCCAACAGCTAACTATTTAATTTATGTATACTCTAAAATAGGGCATTTAAGGAATTTAATCTTGTGTTCGAATTCCTTCCTCTCTGCCATATAATCCTTATAAAGCCTAATATAGCCCTATTTTTCAGACAATATAACCAATTTAAGTTTTTTATTTTATATAAAAGTGATACCTATGTGATACCATAGTTCTTTACATGATCATCAACAATTTTATAACCATATAGTCTTTCCTTGTATGCAAAAATGGCCTAATGCAAAAAACGTGGGGCTAAATTGTCATAGTTGCAATTGTAAATTCATAAACACTAAAAAGCTCTACACACTCTTTGCACATGTGAAATATATAATACTTAAGTATTATAGAAATGTTGGGAGAAAAGGGAATGATTAAATTTACATTAGTGCTTTTATTTTGTTCAAGTATTAGTGTACAAGCGATAACATATAGTGATGCACTTGAAAAGATTCAAGAGCATGAAGTGATACAATCTGGAAACTTTAAAGTTAGAGCTATTCAAGAAGAAGCAAAAAGTAAAGGTTCATGGGGTGACCCTGTTTTTAAAATTGCAGCGAAAAACTATCCAATTGATACGTTGGCTAATGATCAAACCCCAATGACCGGAATTGACTTTGGCGTATCTCAGAAAATACCATTGACTAATAAATATGAAGTAAAAAAGAGTGCCTTAGAAAGTCTATCGCAAGCATATAGATATAATATAGAAAACCAAAAAGAGCTTTTAATCTTAAATTTTTGGAATATTTTAATAGAAAATAGAAAATTATCTGATGAACTTATTATTTTAGAAAATAATAAAGACTGGATTGAAAAAAACCTCAAAGTAAGCAGTCGATTATATACGATGGGAAAAGTTACACAGCAAGCTATACTGGAAATTCAAATTCGAAGCTTTGAACTGGATAATATAATTAGTAATAAAAAACATGAGCTCTCTAAAATTAAGGAAAAAATTAAATACTTGACAGGTCATTCTGAAATCGAAGAAAAGTCTATTCCATGGAACTCTTTAGATACATCTTCAACAGATAATATAGATTATAGAGAACTTGAGTTTCAAGAAAAAGTAAAAGCAAAACAACACGCTATAACAGCATCAAGTTTAGATCTTATATCTGATATAACCATTTCGCTAAACTATACACAGCGATCAAATATAGATATGGTTGGAGACTTTATTGGCGTATCTATTAGTTTTCCATTGCCATTTTCTGATAAAAAGTCATCAAATTATAGTAAGTCTCTGTATGAAGAATCTAAAACATTGAAAGAGTACGAAGTGTATAAAAAGTCTAAAAATAGAGACATTATGCTTAAAACGCAGGAAATCAAAAAATTAAACAGTGAATTAAATGTATTGAATAATAAAATAATTGGATTCGCAATAGATGCCAGAAAGATTATTTCAAAATCTTATGGAGTTGGGAAGGCTACCTATATAGAACTTTTACAGAGTGAATTGAATCTACAAAATATTCTTTTAAGAAAAGTGGCCCTTGAGTCAAAGAGAGATCTTGAACGGGTATCTCTAAAGTATATAAAAGGGGACTTGTTCGATGAATAGATTTTTTAAAAATATAGTAATGTTTGTTATTTTATTGAATATAAGTTTTTGCTTAAATATATTATACGCATCTACTGATAATTTAGAATTACATAATCATACTGATGTTTATTATACTTGTTCTATGCATCCTCAGATACGAGAAAAGAAGCCAGGTAAATGTCCTATATGTCATATGAATTTAACAAAAATTGAAATTGATGGTGAAATGCTAAATGCATCTGATGTACAACATTCAGACAAAAAACATTTAAGTCAAAATGCTGAAAAAGTAGTAGCTAATGTAAAACTCAGAAAAGCACAGTTGAAACACTTTAAACCTGATTTTTTCCCTGTAAGTGAGATGAAAATGACAAAGAAGATAAGGCTGTTAGGTTTAGTACTTCAATCTGAACAAACAGAAAGTAAGATACCTGCACGAGTGAAAGGTCGTGTTGAAAAAGTGTATGTAAAATCAACAGGAAGCTTTGTAAGGATTAATGACCCTGTTATTGATTTGTACAGTCCTGAATTGATAACTGCTGGTGAAGAGTATTTAATAGCTAGAAAAAGCTATGAATTAGATAAGGATAACTTGTTTAAAGAGATGTTAGATGAAAGTGAAAAAAAGCTTAGTCTATGGGGTATCAAAAAGTTTCAATATGATAATTGGTATAAAAATGGAAAAGTGCCTCGTACTATTACTATCCATGCAAATACAAATGGTGTTGTTATAAAAAAGAATGCAATAGTAGGAAAGTACTTTAAAGAGGGGGAAAACTTTTTTGAACTTTGGGATTTAAAAGATGTTTGGGTAGAGATGGATGTTTATGAGAGTGATGCATCATTAGTTAAAATTGGTCAAAAAATCGACTTAATGTTTAGTGCTTTACCAGGGGAAATATTAGTTAGTCATATTGACTTTATAAACCCATTTTTAGATATTAAATCTAAGACATTAAAAGTAAGAGCAACGATAAAAAATGATTTGGGTAAGTTAAGACCAGGTATGGTTGCAAATGCAGTGTTAAATATAGAAATGGATGGTAAATCTTTAGTAGTTCCACGAACAGCAATTATTGATACGGGAAAGAGAAAAGTTGTGTGGGTTAAAGTAAACAATAGAACTTTTCAAGCAAAAGCTGTACTGACTGGATACGAGTCTGAAGGTTATATAGAAATAAAAAATGGTTTAATAAAAAATGAGGAAGTCGTTATTGAAGGTAACTTTCTTTTAGATGCTCAAGCACAACTTTTTGGTGGTTATGAAGATATGAAAACAACTACAGAAATGATACACAATCATTAAGGATATAAGATGATTCAAAATTTAATTGAATTAGCTATTCGAAACCGTGCAATGGTTGTCATAGGTTTTGTAATTATTGGGTTATTGTCAGTGTTTAGCTTGAATACAGCTCGCATTGATGCAATACCTGATATTGGAGAAAACCAGCAAATCGTTTTTACAGAATGGCCAGGCCGTTCACCCAAAGATGTTGAAGCACAGATAACATATCCCTTAAGTGTAATGATGCAAGGGATTCCTGGAGTCAAAAATATTCGTGCTAGTTCTGCATTTGGTTTTTCTATCATCTATGTTATTTTTGAGGATGATATTGACTTTTATTGGAGTCGAAGTCGTATTTTAGAAAAACTTTCAACGGCTACTTCTGAACTACCTTCTGAAGTTACTCCAACTATGGGACCAGATGCAACCGGTCTTGGACAGGTGTTTTGGTACACACTTGAAAATAAAAAAGATAGTAAACATCCAAAATCTTTAGCAGAACTTCGGTCGTTACAGGATTTTTATGTTCGTTATTTACTTCAAGGGGTAAAAGGTGTAAGTGAAGTAGCTAGCATAGGTGGGTTTGTCAAAGAGTACCAAATTGATGTCGATCCTAATAATCTTTTTGCTTATGATGTCCATTTTTCCACACTTGTAAAAGCGATTCAAAATAGTAATATCGATGTAGGTGCTGAAGTTATTGAAGAGGGTGATAGAGAATTTATTGTTAGAGGAAAAGGTTTTTTTAAAAACATTAGTGATATTGAAAATGTTGTTGTAGCTGTTAAGAACAATTCTCCCATAAGAGTAAAAGATTTAGCAAGTGTTCAGATAGGGGCAGGTTTCAGAAGGGGGGCTCTTGATAAAAATGGTATAGAATCGGTTGGTGGAGTAGTTACCATGCGTTATGGAGAGAACCCTCAGGAGGTTCTTGATAATGTTAAAACTAGATTAGAAATTGTAAAGAAAGGATTGCCAAAGGGAGTTGAATTAGTACCTTTTTATGATAGAACAGAAGTTATAGAAAGAACTATTGGTACAGTCTATTCTGCTTTAACACAAGAAATTATTATTTCTATTATTGTAATTATGTTGTTTTTATTACATTTTAAGTCCTCTGTACTTGTTTCATTGACACTTCCACTAGGTGTCGGTATTAGTTTCATTCTTATGAAATTATTAGAAATAGATTCAAATGTAATGAGTTTATCTGGATTGGTCATTGCCATTGGTTCGATGATTGATATGGGTATCATAATGACTGAAAATATATATGCTAATTTAGCTCAAAACCCCAATGTCTCAAAAGAAGACAGAGTTGAAATAATTGTAAAGGCATCCCGTGAAGTTGGCCCTGCAATTTTAACTGCAGTCTCTACAACCATAGTTACATTTTTACCAGTTTTTGGTTTGGAAGATAGTGAAGGAAAGCTTTTTGGTCCTTTAGCCTGGGCAAAAACCCTTGCTATGTTCGGTTCAGTTACTGTTGCGATAGTCTTAGTACCTGCCTTAGCAGTCTATTTTCTAAAAGGAAATTTGAAACCAATTGAAAAAAACCCTGTAAGTAATACGATTGTAAAAACTTACATTCCGATACTTCATTGGATGCTGGAACATAGAAAACTTTTTTTAACTCTACCTATAATGATATTACTTTTGGGAGGCTTTGCTTATTCTAAATTAGGAAAAGAGTTTATGCCATCATTGAATGAGGGTGAAATCTTATACATGCCGGTTACGACACCTGATGTGAGTATGACTAAGGCACGAGAAATATTGGCTTATATAGATAAAAAGCTTCAAGAACATCCGCTTGTGGCTGACGCAATAGGAAAGTTAGGAAGGGCTGATACCGCCATAGACCCTGCTCCAATTTCTATGTTTGAGACAGTAGTAAAGTTAGTTCCCAAAAATGAATGGCCTGATGGTATTTCTATTTATGACATTATGAATGAGCTTGATGAAGAACTTCAAGTTCCTGGACTTGTAAATGCATGGTTATTTCCTATTGAAAATAGAATCTCTATGATATCAACAGGTATTAAAACACAAATTGGTGTAAAGGTCTTTGGTGATGATTTAAAAACATTAGAGGAAATATCAGCACAAATAGGTAAAGAAGTTGAAAAAATTAGTGGAGCATATGGTGTTTATGCAGAAAAAATTACCGGTAAACCATATATAGAATTTGATATAGATCGAATAGCAGCAAGCAGATATGGAATAAATACAGGAACAATAAATAAAATTCTTCAAACAGCCGTGGGTGGTATGACTATTGGACAGTTTTATGAGGGTAGAGATAGATACCCTATACGAGTACGATATAAAAAAGAACTTCGAAATAGAATTGATGAATTAAAAAAAGTCCTTGTTCCTAGTCCATTAGGACATCATATACCAATTGTTGAGCTTGCTAATGTCCAAGTAGTAACAGGGCCGTCTGTTATTCAGTCAGAAAATGGAATGCTTAGATCACTGGTTTTACTTAATGTAAGAGGCCGTGATTTAATTGGATTTGTAGAAGAGGCAAAAAATAAAATTGATAAGATTAACTTGCCAGAAGGCTATTCAATAGTTTGGGCAGGTCAATATGAAAATCAAGTCAGATCTAATAATAGATTGATGGTTTTAATGCCACTGGCATTGTTTATCAATTTAGTGATTATATATTTTGGTATAAAAAGTTTACGAAACGCAGTAATTGTATTCTCTGCAGTTCCTATTGCATTTGCAGGAGGTTTAATTCTTTTATGGGTTGGTGGTTTTAATACTTCTGTAGCTGTTTGGGTAGGGTTTATCGCTCTTTTTGGAATAGCTGTTGATGATGGTGTTATTAAGATGACATATTTACAACAATCAATGAAGAAAAATACACCTGATAATTGGAATGAATTAAAAGAGACTATTATTGAGGCAAGTTCGAGAAGAATAAGACCACTTCTTATGACAACTACAACAACTGTTGCAGCATTACTACCTATAATGTGGTCGACAGGCACTGGTAGTGAAGTAATGAAACCAATGGCTATACCAACACTTGGTGGAATGCTGGTAGAGTTAATTAGTTTGTTTGTTGTACCAATAGTTTTTTCGTACTTTGAACATAGAAAAATTTTGTTAGAAAAGAGAGATGAAGGTAAAGCTAAACAGTAGTTTTTAATTGTATATAAGTGTACCCATCTCCAATAAGTAGACCAGCACTAAACTGATAATTTCTTGCTTTGATTATGCCGTTCTAAAAATTTGATCAGGATTAAATCTCCTGCATACTTCTTTGACTTAATATGTGCCATTTACAACCCTCATTTTGGCAACCAATTTTTATGAAACATAAGACTATTATATGAAAGTTTGGGTAATATGGTACTTATAAAGTGTCCTATTTTTAGGGCTTTATAAGGTTATCTGGGAAAGTTTAAGAAAAGATAGGAAATAGATTATTTAAAATCCCTTACTGTCCGCCACTTAATAAATTCCTAATACATCACGAACAAATCACTTTTTTGAAATATTTTAGTCTTTTACTTATTTGAACAAAAGTCTAATTTTTGTATCATTCGATGTAGAAGTTAAATAAATACACTTTTGTTGTAATAATCACATGCGGATGTGGTGAAATTGG
>NZ_JAQIBC010000015.1 GCF_030347995.1 Sulfurovum xiamenensis | reverse complement strand
TGGCAGAGAGGAAGTATGTCTAATTATTTAGAGTTTTTGAAGTATATAGGTTAATTGTGGACGATGGCATATTCAAGATGCCACCTTATCTGCCACTTTTTGCAATTCTCTTACCTTACTTTCAACTTCATCAAGTCGATAGATTGCTTTAGAGTTATAAGGGTTTTCATACTCGGTAAGTATATCAAAAACATCCTTTCTCTTTTCACTTGTAGGTGCCACTCCAAAAAGAGACAATGCCTCTTTCTTGGTTATCATTTTTACGTTACTCATGATTGTCCTTTTTATTCATTGCCTTATCGATCAACTGATCAATGATCTCATTGACTTCTTCTTCTGAATGACCTAATCTTCCAAGATCATCATTTAGCTGCATGTTGTATTTTGGAAGCTCATTCCATATTGCATGTTTCTCAGCTTTTCTAGCGTCATCAAGTGAGCTAAATTTTTCTATAGTGATTTTAGATATTTCATGGTACCATCCAGATACATCTTTATGTTGAGAAAGTCTTTGTAAGGCACTTATTGAAATTCCTACATAGAGGAGATTGTCATCTTTATCAAAGTGCCTGTATAGATCGTATTGTTTAACATATTCACTCATACCTCTATCCTCTCAAACTCATACACAAATACATAAGGATTATCTTCCCACTTGTATCCGTCTGGTGTTGTAGCATTCCAAAGGCTAGTCCACCACTCTTCCATGCAGTCGTCACAATAATCCACTTCACCATGCATATCATTTGAATAAAACCTTTTAGCTTCTTTTAGCTCATAGCTATCCGGGTATCCCTCTGCTTGAAAATTGTCGGTATTGTCTTCAATTTCCTGCAACCTCTCAACTCTTACGTTGGTTACTTTTAAGAAGATACGGGCAAACATTTTAGGCATATGGATAGATGGCTTCCAAGGAGTTTTAAATCCATCATTAGGCTCAACCCATTCACGACCATCATCAGCTTTGTATATAACTATCTCTTCTTCATTTTCTTCGCCCATGTTTAAAATTGCAGGGCAAAACGTTTCACGTACATAAAGAACATCATCTTTTTTGTAGCCCTTGCAATGCTTAATGAAATCTTCTTTTGTTAAGTCCATCCATCCACCACTGTTATCTCTTATGCAGTAATGTCTATCTTTGTACCAATCATCGTTTTTTTCAATTCTGATAGCTTGGTCAGCCTTTGTCTTATAGTATGGTGCAGGGTTTTTTACAACTCTCCTAGTCTGTGTCTTACGTTCATCAAGTATGGCTCGTACCATTTCTGTGTTGAATAGGATTGGTTTTGCTATCTGTAGTAATTCTGCTTTATTCATAACACCGCCTCCACAATAATCCAAATACCATTCTCCAAGATCAATGTCAGCATATTTGCCAAGATGATCGCACCTGTTAGTTTCATGTAGTTTATTTCCATATTTACTTCCTTCCTATCTTGGCACCAAAGATGATCATCAATGACCAGAACATAAAATTTACTGTTATAATGGTGATCTTCTCATGTGGTATATCTACTCTTATGCCGATGTTTATACTTCTATAATTTGTCAATATGGTTGCATCGATCATACTTCATCCTTTTCAAGTAACTCTTTCCACTTCTCAGAAAGTTCTTTCCAGTTCACACCGGTTGTGGCAAGGCTCCAGTAAAATATGCAGCCATCATTTAGGAGGAACTCTGCACCTCCGTCTTTAAACTGAGGGTTTAGATCATCGAGTGAGTAGGGGAGAATCTCTTCTTTGTACTCATCAAATGCGTGGTTGTCTTTTAAAAATCTTATGAATTTATCTTTCATGCTGATTCTCCTTCTATTTATATTTTGCAAAAGCAGTCTCTTATCGGCTCATCTGAGAAGTCAAAAAGAGTGGCTTTATTTAAGTTGAATTTGTGCTCCATCTGCTCTAGTGTTCTATAGCCAGTAAACCAATATCTATTCATTACGCGGAAGCCCATTTTTTCATACTGCTCAAGTCTTTTTTCAATTCCTTTCATGTAATCCCAAATATCTCTGAAATTGTGGTACAGTTGAAACATTGATCTTTCTGACTGAAAAGGGCAAATACCACATCCACTTCTACTAAAAAACTTATAGAGTGGGTTTTCCATCTCTTGATCTATCATGTATTTTTTACAATCATCCTCAGTCATTTTGAATATATGTTTAAGAGGATAGAGATGTGTGCATCTGTCAGTATCTTTATATGATCTATTTTCGCCTTTTGTATATCCTATATACTTCACAATATGGCTGTCAGGATATTTCTCATTTAAGTAGGCATCAGAGGGTTTCACTTTTGTTTCTCTTCTATGGTAGCATTGAGATTCATTGTCTGCTGGGTTTGGTATGCCTCTTATGGCACCATAACCATCTGCATTTTTGTCTCTTATGACACCAAAGCACCACTCTTCAAATGTGGTAAGTGGCTTAAGTACGGTTATTTTTTTGCCATATCTATCATCAAAGTATTTTTTTATTTTTTCTATATACTTGTACATCATTGGGAACTCTTGAAAAGTGTCGCAAAATATTATTTCATCTACTGGAAAACCATTTTTTAAAAGCAGATCACATTGAGACACAGAGTCTTTTCCGCCACTAATAGTAGGTATATATTTGGCACCTTCTTTTCTTTTTATTACTTTATCTTTTGGGATTATGAAAACACTCATTATTTACCTTTTATTATCTTCTAGCTTGTGCTATTCGTTCCAGGACGCTCATCTTCTCTTCAACCTCTATGTCATACAGTTCATTGACAGCGTTAAAGACGTACTTTGCTACCTCATTTCCTGCTTTTTCAAGTTCTAATGCATCACTTCTTCTGCATGGTTTGGCCCATTTAGCCAAGATACCTGCACCAAGTCCATAATGCTTAGACAGTGCCTTTTCGTCAAGATTGACCAATGCTAAAACTGTGCTTGAAGCCTCGATGGTGATCTTCCTTTCTGCAAAGTGATCAACGGCTTGTTTCCATATCCCATTACCTTGAACATGGGCAACAAATATGACCTCTTCTTTAGAGTGAATATCAACCTGCTTTCTGATACCTTTGCCAATCCTTACATGGATCTCTTTGTGTAGCCTTGTTTGCTCTTTTTTATCGTATGTGGCGAATAGTGTTCCGATGATTGACGCAAGTATCAAGCTTTTCTTTTGATTAGGTGTCATGGCTATTATTCGCATCACAAGGCTTCTTTTTTCTTAGATACTTACGTACAGCCTCAGCATGAGATTTAGCGTAAAAAATCACACCGCATATCTCATACTTTCCGTTTCCTAAGTCCTTGCTGCTTAGTTTTATGGCTCTTTCTTTCATTGCGAAGATTCCCCTGTATCAGTCTCTTCAACTTCTGCATCAAATTCGCCACTATATTCAGTTTCTTCATGCTTCTGCATCATTTGGTTAAGGTTGAACCCGTCATGCTGCTTATTCTCTTCTATGCGTTTAATATCAGCCTGATTGTCAACCTCTACTGCTCTACCAACCACTTCACTCATTGGAGTTTTCGAGAGTACATATTTGATAGCTTTTGCCTGATACATTTCAAGGTTCCACTCAGAATATGGGCTAAAGCTTGAATTTTTTGACGGACTTTTGCCTGCAAGTTGGTTGATCTTTCCAAAGCTCACAAACGTATTTGAAACAATCCCGGAGTTATTGTCACGTACTGCTACCAATACTCCTTTAAGATTTTCATTCACCCATTTAGGATCATAGTCTTTGCGCTCATCGAAGTTTGGTTTGAATGTAATAGTCTCATCGAACCCGTTATCTTCCATTGCAAATTCATCACATGTAAATACAGGTTTAGCTTTTACGCTTTTACCGCTTCTTTCAGCTAGCGCAAGCCATCCTTTGTATCCAATGACCGGTTGTGCATCTTTTTTATATTTAACGATGTAAGCCTGCCCCAATCCTTTTGCAAGTGGAAGTTCAAGCTCTGCAATATCTAACGCGCTTTTAAGGATGCTTGGAACTGTACATGTTGATAAACTTGAATCAAGTGCAATGTTCACAATCGTTGCTTTGAACTTCTCAGCTTTTTTGTCATCTTTTTGGAATAGGGCAGTGATTCTGTTTGTAATATCCTGACTACCCAAAAATGCCGTTACCTGTTGTTTTCTTTCTGTTAATGCACTCATTACATGGCTCCTAATTTATAATAAACATAGTTTGGAAGTACAAGTGTCTGTACGATCTCTTTCTCTTGACTTAAGTAGACAGGCTTTTTATAACTGTCAATATCTCTGTATATTTCAAACGCTTTTTTATACATATCACGTCCTAGCTCAATATCCTGTTCAGTAAGTTCATATACTCCTACCATATAAGGTTCAGTCTTACTAACTGCCACAAAAATAAACTTGTTTGCAGGAAGTCCAACGCTTTTAAGCACATCAAGATAGAATGCAGCCTGGATAAAATACCCATAACTTGCAACCTGTCTTACAAAACCGTCAGGGCTTGAATCAACCGTAGTTTTAAGATCAACAATAAGCCCTAAATCTTCTCTGTAATAGTCAGGTCTACACTTAACCTTAATCCCGTCTATTTCGCTGAATATTGAGCGTTCTGGAAGCCCATTTGATAGTAATAGTTCTTTGATCTCTTTTTGTTCAGAGATAGCTTTACTCATTTCAAGTGCCTGGTCGTACATTTCCTGAGTGACACACTCTTTGCCGTTGCTCTCTTCAATGAAGTTTGCATGGATCTCTTTACCTGCTTTTGTACGTCTATCGCATACAGGCATCACTGCGAACTCTTCATTGAATGTTTCAGGCTCCAGTACTAATTTATGTACCACGTTTCCAAGAAGTAAGCTATCGTTGCTTTTTTCTACAGGATTAAGGTACTCGTACGGGTTTTTTAATATGGTCTTAATTGTACTTGCAGATAAGTGTGATCTGTCAGCATGATAATCGTTGTTTGGGATAATCTTTAAAACACTCATGATAAACCTTTCATCACTTTAATATGTCTGGCCAAGTGCGAAACCGTCAAAGTGTTCTGCACTGATTTTGGCAACGTTTTTAACTTTCTGAATAGTTCTTTTCTTTGTTGTTTGTCCATCACGCTACATCCTCGTCTAACCCAAGTTCTTTAAAAGAAAAATCAATCTCGTCTTCAATCATCATAAATGTATCGATCAGAAAATCGTTTGCATCTTTTGGTGTCTGGTGAATCAATACCTCTTTTAAAAGCTCAATCTTCCCAAATAGGTTAGTAGAGTCTATGCCTCTTTCTATTGCGATCATTTTTAGTTTTTCTGCTGTTGTTAAATCCATCATAATTCCTTTCCCGAATTACGCCTTATATGTAGTGGCTGCCAACGAGAAAGGGTTGGGTAAGCACAGCCACATATAAAGGCTTTAGGTTGGCACGGTATAATTTCCATGCACTTTTTCTTAATCGTGTAAAGCCGTGTAGCGTTCAAATTCAACACGGCTTTTTAAAATACTCCAATGAATACTTTAAAAATCAAGTTCACATATAAACACAAGAAGTTCACCTCTGATCTACGAGGATTTGGCATTAATCAGGTTCTAAATTTATTTTCATAATAAAGGAGGTTTATGAGGATGTCTCTATGTTTATTCACGGCGAGACGCTAAATAAAATCTTGTGCTTATATATGAACTCTCGCGGCTGAGCATGGAAAGGGAGTAAACATGCCCATGCGTGAAAGTTCAAAGCAGGCTTCTCAACCTGCGCATACACCATTTGCCATGTCAGGTGTCTGATACTTACTTGAACTTACACAGGCAGTTCGCGAATTGTGATTGAACTCGAAGTTTTTGCTTCGTATAAGAGAATTATTCCATATTTGAATTTAATTAAAGCTTAAAATTATTCAAATATAGAATATTTTCCATATTTTTACGCTACAATACAAACATACTTACATAAAAGGAGTTTGGTATAATGTTCTATATAGATTATGGGGAGTTTAATATGGAAGGTTCATACAGTGTCTATTTCACATACGGTTCAGAGACAAATTCAAAAGATTTTTTTAATGGTGTAGCATCTTTTATAGTTGCATTAGATAATTTAAACAATGCAATAGCTAAATCTTTCGGAGGTGATGTAGAAACTGAGATATATGTAACACATATTGAAGGGGGATCCGTAAGAGCTTATTTGAGGGATGTTTTAAAAAAGTTACCAGATGATAAGATACACTCTATAGTTACAAATCCAAAAGATGAATTTGCAAAATTCTTGATCGATACAAAATACAAGATCATAGACTATACAAACAAAACTCCAAACTCTTTCAATAAACAGGTTGTAAAAATCATTGAAGATGAAATAGACAAAACACCTCTTAGAGAATATGGTTACAGTGTAGATAAAAACAAAGTTAATATATTAAAGTCTGTTGGTGAACTGTCTAGCAGTATAAAAAAACTTCCTGCCACACCATTGCTTGAGCTTGGTAATGAATCTGCTCCAATGAAAGGAAGTTATGAGTTTAAAATAGAAGAGGTTGAAGATGTTACAAAGCACATTCATCAAATAAGACAGCAATTTATTATTAAAAAACCTGATATATTTGGGGATAGCAAGTGGACCATAATATTTGATAAAAATATTGATGTATCAATCCTGGATGATGATTTTAAACAAAAGATACGTAATAGAGAACTAAGTATATCATATGGGGATATGTTGGATGCGGATCTTCTTATTGAGACCTATTTAGATCAGAACATAGGTATCGTAGATGTTAAGTACTCAATTACAAAAGTTTATGGGATTATAGAACCAACTGCTACACTTGGCCAAGATACTTTATTCCAATAATAATTAATAATCCTATCCACAACACAACCCCGGCAATAAATCTATGTTTTAAGTGTCGTGGTATCATCAGTTAAACTTCACGTTTATTCTACTCTCCCATATGTTCTTTTGGAGTTGGTATGGGTTTGAGTATGGGTAATTTGTTGATACATGAAAGCCATGATCGCTAATTGTATCCGCTGCAGTGAATCTAAGATCATCACATTCTTTTTTTGTAGTTCCAAAGCAAAATATTTGAAAATGATGATCTTCTTCTACTTGATAATATTTCACCTTGCATAAAGGCATATCATATTTAGTATCATCCTCGCCCATATCCATGAAAGGGATGTTTATCTTTGACATGATCTTCTCTATTTTATTAAAGGCTTCTAGTGGTGTCATTTACAAGTAGCCATTCCAATAGGAGTAAAATCACCTCCATTTATGCTTTTTATAGCATCAGTAATTATGATCTCTATTCCTTTACTGGATAGTCCTACTTCATTTGCTATAAGGCACAAATACTCTGCAAAACCATTTCTTGATGTACCATCCCCAGGAACAGCAACATAAAGTACATCCTTTCTTTGATCAGTTAAATTTCTGGACCATGTGGCAGCTATAACCTTTTTCTCTTTGACCACCTTATCCTTTAATTCATTCATAAGTGGTTTTATTTTTTCTCTTTCAATTGCAATAGTTGCCAGTCTTTCTTTTTCTTCTTTTTGCTTTATCTCATAAATTTTTCTATTTGATTCATCAATTATGGCTTGATTTTTTCTTGACTCATTTAACACATTTCCAAGTTTTCCTACTCCATAAGAAAGCATTACAAAACCGATTATTATTGAAGCAAAAATAATTCCTATTTTATTGAGTGTATGTTTATGTTTTGATTGATTTGCTTTTTTAAAATATAGGTAAAATAATGGAGAAAATACCCATACCATGAAGTATATAGGTAATAAATCCTGTGATATAAATCCGACTAGAATAAATCCTAGAATACCTATGGTTATGTATATAAGAATGAACTTTAAAAAATATTTCACCATTATCACCATTTTTCTATTTGCTTAATTAATTCAGACATTTTTTTTAGATCTGGTTTCATTTCATCATATCGTAGTTCATTTCTATATGGTTTGCACTCGGCTATTGCACTAATTAGACTATTTTTAGCCATATTTAATTCCATAAGTATAGAAAACTTACTGGAGTCTGTTTCAATATGAAGTACCGCTTTTTGTCTTGCCATTGAATAATTATCAAGAAACATTTGGCATGAATTTCTGCTTCCAAATAATGAGACTGTTAGTGAAACCAATATAAATATAATTTTATTCATTTTGTAGCCACGCATAATTTATTCCATATGTTTCCAAAATCTGATACTTCAGATTCTAACCATGTAAATTCAATTGAGCCTGCTGATATAAAACGTTCATACCCGGCAAATGCTCCTAATCCATTCTTTGAGTTCACTTCTCCACATGCTACAGGTACCTGGTCTTTATTCTTATTGAAATATATATCTCTGAACTTTGCTGAATCAGAGTCTTTTAATTTTGATCTTACTAAATATTTCCCTTTTTCAACCCATGCAAATTCTTTATTCTCACTACTTGATACCATACTTGATTTGTTATTTGGACCACTTGTTACAATCAAAAATATTGCAATTATGGAGATAAGAAATATCCATGTTAAAAATGATGTCTTTTGTGGAACTGGTGCTCCACATTGTGGGCATGTTTTTGCTTTGTTACTTATTTCACTTTTACACTCTTTACATTTTATCATTCCCATAATATTTCTCCCTTTATTTTATTGCCAAAGCACCAAGATTCTTTATCTGTTTGAAAAGTTTACCAATAACTTCTAAATTTATCGCGTCATTGATGGTATTTTCTTTTGGATATGCTGAGTTATCAGAGATAATATCTATCCCTTTATCACCTTTGAAGTGTAGTCGTTTAATTTGAATTGTGCCGTCTTTATTTATAAGATAAACTCCATCTACAGGATGAAACTGCCTACCGTTTACCATGTCAACCATAACAAATTCATCAGGTTTTATAGTAGGCTCCATAGAGTCACCAACAACCTTCATTACTACAATATTTTTAGGAGATACACCGTTTAAAAATTGTTTTGCTATTGGGATAGGCTCTGATTCTATATACTCATGTAATATTACTTCTGCACCTGCTCCTGCACGTAGGTCAACATAGTTAATCATTTCAAACATAGATGAATTAAAGCTGGTATCTATACTTTTTTTCTTTTCATCTTGCATACATAATAAATATTTAATATCAACATCTAGAATGTCAGAAATTTTAGCCAATATTGTATTTGGAATATCAAGCCTTGTTTTTTCATTTAAACTAAGATATTTTGATATATTTGACTGTTTCTCTCCAGTATACTCAATTATATCTTTTTGCTTAACATCTAAAATCTCCATTTCTTCACGTATACGATTTACCATATCACACATAAATATCCACCCCCACAAAAATATTAATTATTATTCCATATAGTAATATTCTATATTTGAATAATTTTAAG
>NZ_JAQIBC010000014.1 GCF_030347995.1 Sulfurovum xiamenensis | reverse complement strand
CAGATGTAAAGGGTGTGCACTTTGTGTATACGTTTGTTCTGACATGCTTGACCGTAATTGTATTACAATGGAAATGGCTGGTCACGAAGAGTAGTCTCTTCAACCCCATTGGTCACCCTCTCGGGTGACTAAGCTAAATGCTCTCTGATCATCTAGCAATAAAATCAATTAAATCTCCAACCTAATAAAACCCAAATCGTAAAATTAAAACAGTTTCATAGCTTAAAACTATGGGTTTGTTAATTTTAGACAATAATGCTAAAATTACGCAATTTAAAACCGAAAGGATTGTAGTGAAAGTTACAGTAGAAAAAGTAGATGATATAAACTACATTATAAGTGGTTCAGTTCAAAATAGCGTGATCGAAGAGAAAGTCGCTAAACTTAAAGAAGAAGCAGAAAAAGCACCAAAGGATGAAAAGTCCACAGATGAGAATATTGAACAAAATGCCGCAGGTCAAGTATTTCAAGACTTCATTAATGCTGGAATTAAAGAAGGTAATTTGGATGTTGAAAACATTTTGGGTCAACCTGGACTTAAAAAGTATGAGCAACAAGAAGATAGTATTTACTTTGAAGTAGAAGTTGCTGTAAGCCCTGAGATCAATGTTGATGACATTGATTTCGATGAGATCGCGCCATCTTACACAAAACCTACTGCAAGCCCCGAAGCGGTAGAAGCAAAACTTGCAGAGTTCGCTCAACAACAAGCGCCATTTACCAAACTTGAAACACCAAAGCCGATCGAAGTTGGTGATGTCGCTGTGATCGATTTTACAGGGTATATAGATGATAAACCTTTTGAAGGCGGTAGTGCTGAGAAGTTCAATATTAAAGTAGGTTCCAACAAATTTATTCCAGGATTTGAGGAACAGCTTGTAGGCATGGAGTATGGGGAAGAAAAAGATGTTATCGTCACTTTCCCAAAAGATTATTCCGCTGATGATCTAGCGGGGAAAGAAGCCAAATTTGTTGTAAAATTGCATGAAATTCAAGAACAAAAGCCGGTGACCATCGATGACGCTTTTGCACAAAAGGTATTGAACAATAATACAGCAACGGTTGAGACACTGAAGAAACAGTTCGGAGAACAAGTCACAGCTGAAGAGCTTTCACAGATCTATATGCGTGATCTTAAGCCGAAAATCGTAGAAGCGTTACTCGCAAAATTTGACTTTACCTTGCCAAACAATGTTGTAGAGACAGAGATCGATGCGAAGGTCCGTGAAAAGTCAAGAGGATTTACCGAAGAGCAACATAAAGAATATGTAGAAGATAAGGAAAAATTCAAAGAGCTTAGAGAATCTGTACGTGAAGAGGCAAGACAAAGTATCAAGTTAGCGCTTATTGTTGAAGCCTTGGCGAAAAGAGAAGGTATTGATGTACATGAGCAAGAGGTTATTGCTGCACTGGGTTATCAAGCTACTATGACCGGTCAAGATCCACAGGCATTGCTAAAATACTATCAAGATAATAACTTGATGACAGCAGCTAAAATGGGACTCACAGAAGATAAACTTTTTGGGCATATACTTGGATTCCATAAAGCATAAGTCCCTTCCTTAGCCATGAATAATACAGATGAACTCTGGATTCACACACTTTGGAAATGGGCAGATGAAAATGCTGTTCCTGATCTAAAGTGGGTAGAACATGATTCCTATCTAAAAGGCGGTTACTTCAAAGGATTGCCAAGAAGCAAAGAGGCTTTACTGAACTTAACAGAGATGAACCTTCTTGGTGCCCAGCTGACTGAACTGCCAGTAGAGATAGGTAATCTGGTACATTTAAAAAAGCTCTATCTTTTAGGCAATCAGCTTACGCATTTGCCCTCCGAGATAGGTCAACTTGTAAATTTGGAAGAACTTTATCTCCCCGGTAACCAATTAAGCAGTTTACCAAAGGAAATAGGGGCATTACATAATTTAAAACTGCTTCTTTTACAAGAGAATCGACTCACAACTCTGCCAAAGCAGATCGGAGAACTTCAAAATCTGAGTACTTTGGAACTTGGCGGGAACCAGCTGACATCTCTACCTGAAGAGATCGGAAAACTTACCAACTTAAGTAAATTAACCGTTTGGAAAAATAAACTAACATCTCTACCCAAAGAGATTGTACACCTTGTAAACCTGACAGGGTTGGATTGTATTTACAATAAACTGGAATTGACAAAAGAGCATATTGAGTGGCTAGAGACTTTACTGACCAAAGAGTGTTCAGTCAGTGTGTAATGTTGTACTTTACAACACATGTAAATACATTTGTAGTATAGTTTAGCTATACTCACAGCATTAATATTAGGAGAGATAATGCCTTATGATTCAGTCGACAGACCTTCCATAGAGAGAATGGTACGTGAGTTCTATACGGACGTACTTCAAGATGATATCCTAGGTCCTATCTTCATTAAAGCTCTGGGGAATGATCTAAAAAATGGTAAATGGCATGAACACTTGAATACACTCTATAATTTTTGGATGCAGATGATGACAGGTGAGTCGCCGTATCAGGGCCACCCTTTCCCTCCGCATGCATTCTTAGGTCCACTTCAGCGTGAAACCTTTGAACGTTGGTTAGAACTTTTTCATGCAACGGTCTATAGGCTTTTTGTCCCTGAAGTTGCCGATAAGTTTTATAGAAAAGCGGACATCCTTGCAGAACAGTTTATGGATAATCTTGGTATTAATGACGACGACGATGAAGATGATGACTACTAAAAGGAGATGAAATGAGTGAACAGGCAAAAATATTAGCAGAGCTTCAGGAGATCATTATGACCATTCTAAAAAATGGAGCTGCCTCAGAAGCGGAAGGTCATAGGATCGATGAACTTGAAGCCTTACTACATGAACAAAAGTGTTATCAAGAGATCGATCATGAAGAATACGAGTATCAGGGGGAAGAGATAGCAGGACTCTTTGCTACAGACCATTATATGGAAGCGATAGACAAAATGTGTGAGTGTGAGATCACACCTGAGGATTTTTTTGGGTTTATAGCTTATCATGATGAAGATGAAGAGTACATAGACCTCTTTACCGATGCATTTATCGCAGAGGTAAAAAAGGACTATGCATCAAAGTGTAAATCTTAGTGGCAACAGGGCAAAGATGAAGGATCTTCATCTTTACACATTTGATGGCATGGTTTTTACGTTCTCTCTATCTAAGTGATTAAGAGAGAAAAGTTATTTGCCGGTCTTGGCCTGTATCACTGGATTTTTCATAACAGCGGCACGGACATCTTCATTCTCATCTATCATTAATTGATCCAATATTTCACCTGGGGTACTTGGATTGACAGCAAGAGAGGATCGCACATTTTCATCTTCATGTTTACTAAGCTCCGTGAGTATCTCCACAGGGGTATTCGGGTTTCCTGCGATCCAATAGGAAAAGTCACTGTCCTGGCTTAGTTCAACTAAAGTATCTACGGGTGTATTTAAATGTTCTGCAACAAACTGTTTGACCAGAGGGATCTCATCTTGACTCAGTTTCACTAATGTTTCTGCTGATGTATTCATATGTGCAGCGACACGTACGCGTACAAACGGATTCTCATCTGTACTTAATTGATCTAAGATATCTGCGGATGTATTGTCATCTTGTAATAGTACTAATGCATCTGTATTCATTATCGTTACCTTTATCGTTTTTCATCTTTTTTAGCAATGAATTATTTGGATGCATTGTAGCTTTTCTATCTTAAATATTAAAGCATCACATCATGTCTTTTAGGTTTGAAATAGGGATTTAAGTGAATTTACAATATGATGGCCTACAAAAGTCCTAAAGGAAAAAAAAGATTCATGGATACAACGATTGATATACACTTTCATGTAACACAAGAACAAAAAAAGACAATAGATCTAAGAGCGTTAGAAAATGGGTTTGATAACACCTCTGCCTATCTAAAAGTCGTTGCACTCAAAACGCAGGCATTCACACTTACACCTGCAGGTTCATCCACTGGCGAAGCATCGGTAGAACTTGGATTTAAAGTCACAGAGGCACAAAAAACAAAAATAGAAGAGAATATGAAAGAGAGCGGTTGTGAAGAGCTTACAGAATATCTAAAATATGTTGCATTGCATGCCGTAGTCACAGCAGTAGTAGAGGTACGTTCTACTGGAAGCCTGGATGATATGTTAGCGCGTATTGCTAAAGCAAAGAGTAACGGCTAGTTATTCATTACTGACCTGATACTATAATTAAGATAGAAAAGCTACAATTCACTTCATTAATGATAGAGATACAATAGATCTAAACAATAAGAGTAAAAAGATGACAGAAACAGAAGCATTAGTCAAAGCCAATATTGAAAAATACAAAAAATTAGATAAAGGCGAATGGGACGATGAAGCCCTCCAAGAGGCGCAAAACAATATAGAATTTGTTAAGCAGTTTAAAGAAGTACTTTCTAAAGAACTCTTTGGACAAGAACAAGCGATCAATGTTGTTGCCAATAGTATGAAAACCACTGTCAAAGATCAAAAAGGACCTAAGGCAACCTATCTTTTTTTAGGACCTCCGGCTACCGGTAAGACCTTCCTTGCAGAACTGATGGCAGAACATATACCTAAGTATAAGATCATGAAGTTCGATATGACACAGTACCATCAGCAAAACGGTGGAGAGTTGTATGGTTATCCTGCCGGGTGGAAAGGGTATGGCGTCGGTCAACTCACAGGCTTCGTACATAGAAATCCTAAGGCTGTCATCGTACTTGATTCTTTTGAAAAGTGTGACAATGTCATCCAGAATAACCTTTTTTCCATCTTTGAAGGTGGTAAGATGCGTGATGCATGTGGTTGGGATAAGATCACAGATGAGCCGTGTAATGAAGATCCTGATATCATCTACAACGATGAAAATGCAAACTATATGGTGGATTTTACAGAGGCCATTTTTATCATTACGACGAGTGTCGGTAAAGAGCTTTATCAAGATTACAGATTTCAAGATCTAGTTGAAAAAGACTATGTACAAGCTGAATCAATGATCCTTGAGGCTATAAAGAGAGAAAAGAAGAGAGAAAGCAGAAGCGGTGGTGTCCAAGAAGCCATTGTCCCTGAGCTCGTTTCGAGATTCTCTAAGGCACACATTGTTCTGTTTAACAAGCTTGAGTATGATGCCTTTGAGAAAATATCCAAAAGAGTCTTCCTGGGCTATAAAGATGAGTTCAATGATCAATATAAGATCGAGTTTGTTGTAGGTAAGAATTTTGATAACTTTTTGAAAATACAGATGCTTAATTTTGCTCCAGAACTGGATGCAAGACGTCTTAAAGAGAAGGTAAGTACTTACTTTTTTAATAGAATCACTCAATTCATGCAAGATTCAGACAAACCTATCATGTATTTCAAGCAGATCAAGGTATCTCTCTCTAAAGAGTCTGTAGCATATTTAAAAGAACGGGTAACACCGCTTATTGAAAATGAGACCCTTGTAAGAGAACTCTTTAGAAAAAACACTACTCTTGATATCAATGATACGATCACTGAGAAGAATGGCATCATTACCTATAAAGTCAATTCATGTAAGTTTTCACAGGTAGTGAGGATCAAGGATTTTAGCGAAGATGGTTTGGTCTTTGACATTCCTAATGTTTCTTTTCATGATATTGCAGGCCACCATAAGGCAAAGCAGAGACTAGGTGAGGTCATTAACTTTTTTAAAGAGCCAAAACTTTTGGAAAGTTTTAATATCGCACCGCCAAAAGGTATGCTTTTGTATGGACCTCCGGGTACAGGAAAGACGATGCTGGCAAAGGCTTTTGCCAAAGAGGCGGAACTCCCTTTTATCTCGACTACGGGATTGGAGCTGCTCCAGCCTGAAAAGACAAAGTCGATCTTTACCAGGGCAAAAGCGTATGCACCTGCTATCATCTTTATTGACGAGATCGATACTATCGGAAGACGTGATGCAGAAAACGGTAGGGAAGTACCTATCAATAAACTCTTGTCAGAGATGGATGGTTTTTCAGGGAGAAAAGGTGAAGATATCTTTGTGATCGCTGCAACTAACTACAAAGAAAACATCGATCCAGCTATTATCCGGCCGGGAAGGGTAGAGATCCATATAGAGATCAACAATCTTGATAAAGATGCAAGGCAGTACTTTTTGGATAAAGTGATCAATGAAAAGCCTACAAGCGGTACATTTGATATGAAAAAACTGCTGATGTATACCACAGGATTTACAGGTTCCCAACTTGAAATGCTAGGAAAAGAAGCCTCATACTACTGTTTGCGTCATGGATTGCCTGCGATCACCCAGGATATCCTCATTGAGCAGATCAATACGATCAAATATGGAGAGAGACAGTCTTACCTCTCTCTTGAACAGATGTTTGAAGAGACAGCGGTCTATGAAGCGGGACGTGCGGTCATTTCCAAGGTCTTAATGCCTCATATTCATATAGAACATGTAAGCATTACACCTAAAGACAATAATGAACATTTCATTTCACATAACTACAGTGATGTGCAAGAGAATATGACGGTTAAAGATTTTAAAGACAAAATATGTGTCTCATTGGCGGGAAGAGCAGCCCAGATCAAACAGTTCGGTGATATAGAAGGCATGGACTCTGGTGCTTCAAATGACCTACAGCAGGCCACACGTGATGCTTACGTGGCTATCGCACATTATGGAATGGATAAAGAGGTTGGGTATATCAATATCAATGGTGTGATGGATGCACAACAAAAATCTGTTGCGCATAAAGATACAGAACACTATCATGAGAAAATAGACTCTGCTCTTGAACGCTGGATGACTGAAGGTCAAGAGACAGTGACTGATTTGGTCAATGAACATTGGAGTACTATAGAGAAACTCTCTAAAATACTTCTTAAAAAAGAGATCATCTATGCAGATGAATTGGATGAGATCGTAGCGAGTTAATATCCTATGGAAGTAGAGACTTTAAAAGTCTTACTCTATCAAGCTCAGATCCATCCTAGTATGGATCCATACTTTTAATAGGCCTTATTAGCCGATGTTCGGAGCAGTCTGTGCATCCCATTTCGTAATATGTTGTGTATACCACTTTTTAAAATCTTTTTCTAAAAAGCCCTGTAGTTCTTTTGGACCTTTTAGGACTTCCCATCTTTTATGAAACTTTTCTAATTTTTTTCGTATGAGATCATGGTCACTTTTGTGCATCTGCATATCGGAGTAGGCACTCTGTTCCATCATATCCTCTTCTGTTTTAAAGTGGGTCTCGATTTCAGCCAAGAATCCCGGGAAGAGTTCGTCAACTTTATCTACATCTTTGGCTTTCACAGCATCATAAAAGTTGTTGATCACTTCCATCTCATCTTCATGCAGCATATTCATCATAGCATTTGCCACTTGTTGTACATCTTGTTGTTGAATTAGCATTTTATCTCCATACAATTAGGTTTTCAAAAAAGATTATAGCTATAAAAGTTTATAGTTACTGACAGATATCAATATATTGCAGTAGTTAAAGTGTAAATGGGGATCTAAAATAAGAGAAGAAGAGAGATGAGGTGTTATACTTCCTCAATCAGGCATACAAGAGAAAAACCCTCTTTTTTCGCTTTTTCTTCGATCATCTCTGCTTTAGTCTGGGCTATTTCAAACATATACCCGCCACAAAAACCCTCACCATTGGTTACGATCTCATGGGCAATGGCTTCTGCCTCTTCCAGATCTTTATGAAACACTTCTTTGAGCATTCTCATACAGAATTCCCATGAAACATGCTTATCATTGATGATTGAAACAAGGCAGATCTTAGGTGTATCGAACTCTGTTTTCAAGTAAGCTTTGAGTGTTTTGGGTTTTTTAATCGTTACTGGCATACTGTTCCTATCTACTCTAGATAATTTATCGTTTACTATTATACCCAAAAAACCTATAGATTACTTCGAAGGAGTGCTATGGTGTCTATTAGACACAGCAGATAGAGATGAAAGGAGTGTTCCAGTTTTTGATAAATCCTGCTATAATTTCATTTCAAAAAAACATCTTATTAGTGTGACTGCATGTGTGTTTACAGATGGTTTGTAGAGAAAGGATCAAGAATAGAACTTCAAAACAGTATTACTAGAGAGAACCTTAGAATCTTGATGACCCTGTTTTATAAAAAAGCGATAGAGGATGAAATACTAGCGCCTTTTTTCATCGATGAGATCGGCGATGATCTAAGCAGTGAGGATTGGTTTGAACATATAGATCTTTTAGCAGATTTCTGGTTGGCTAAAATGCTGGGGGAAAATACCTATTATGGAAACTTTGTAGGTGCCCATGTAAAGATGCCTCATTTAAAAAGAGAAACGTTTACCAGGTGGCTAGAGCTTTTTGGAACAACGGCTGATGAAGTCTATGTAGCTGAGATCGCTGATGTTTTCAAGAAAAAAGGGGAGCAGTTCTCCAGACAGTTCCTCAACACCAAGAAAAAGATCTAAATACGTTGTTTCATATAGAATGAAAGGAAAAGAATGAATAGAGAGAAAAAACGGAATTTACTTTTCATACAGGATGAGAGATCGAAGTTTGATTCAGAGACCAAAATGTTCAATGTATTGTTCAATAGGGTTGATAAAGTTTCAGGAAAAGAAGAGGCCTTAAGACTTTTTGATGCGAACGACTACGATATTGTCCTAAGTGATCTGAGTGTTGAACCTGAGAAGGTTGGCCTTTTAAAACAGATGAAAGACCTAAAATCTGAACAAACCATATTTGCCTTGGTTTCACCCAAAGATACAGATAAACTTTATGGGATAGCTGACTTAGGGATCAATGCCTTTGAGTTGACACCAGAGTACTTTGATCAAGCTTTGGAGCAAATTGCAATATTCGACCCCCAACTCAACTCATAAGATAGAGCAATAACACTTATTTGATTGTGAAGATAAAGCTCAAGTTTTAATTTGAGCCTATCAACTATTTATCTGCACCCGCATCTACAACCGTGTATTTTTACTTGGTCTTCTTTAAAGATTTCACGCCAGATCTCTAGATCGGACTCCATTAGTTTAGAGCTATCACCATGTGATCTTTTCTTAACATCTATCAAATCATTATTGAACTTATTGAGCCCAGGCAGTACGTTTTCTGTCAGTCTTAAATCTAATTTACTCATGTGTAATCCTTTCTTGATAGTTCTAAATGTAGCATAGCATATTATTCTTTATTAAATATTATATGATTTGTTTATAGATCAATATATGCCTCCCATTCTACTTGTATATCTTATCTGTCATAATAAACCTTGAAATCCAGTGAGCGTCTTGCAAAGGGTATAAGTAAGTCTTCTTTCGCTAAGATGTCATATCTTACATAAAGGCCAAAAATGGAACAAATAAATAGCTTACTAGAGAAGTATCATCACTTTAAAGATGCTCAGATACGTTCAGTGCAATCACTATCAGATACTTCAAAAGTGGTGACGCTTGTGGTACAGGATGATGAAGGGGAAGATCTTCATACGATCAATATAACGTTTAAAGATATTAAAGAGTCAAGAATACTGCAAAACAGTGTACTCTCTTTTCTTGATATGATGAGCGGCATTAGCATCATCAAAGAGCATGATCTCTATGGTTTTGCGGTAGGTCGTGGTAGTGCTATGTTACATGTGCATAATGCACCGATGTATATTATAGCTTCAGATATCACTATAGAAGAAAAATAAAAGAGGGTGGAGAGGAGAGATCTCTACCCCAGTGATGAAGCGTACTGCTTCTGAATAGACAGACCTGCCTCTTCAAATAAGTGCAGAGGCTATGAACATCCGCATGAACCTCCATCAGTACTACAGCTGCCCGCACTGCTTGTTCCGCATGAACCGCCTGTATTAGGGTTCTCAGCTACTCTGATCAAAAATGTATTATCAGAGGTTTTTTGAGCAAAAAAGAGATGTTTTGAACAAAAATCCTCATTCATAAATTCTGCGGCTATTTTTGAATAATTGTACGCATCTTGTTGATTATCAAATGTTTTTTCACTTGCATATTCACTTCTTTTAAAACATCCACATTCGTGTTCCATTTGTACTGTATACATAAACTTTTTTCCTTTTGGTCATTTATTTACGGGAGTATAGTTAGTAAAACTTTAAATAAGATAAAATTACTCCGAAAAGTATACATTCTTGATAAAAGTCTAAAAGAAGTACAAAAGTGTATAGAGGAGGGGTTCAAGCATTGGATTATATTAGATATTTCAAGATGGGATTCGAAGATTGCTATGCATCTTGGTGATTCTTATTAGTAGTTGAGTCACTTTTAGATTAGTCAAGGAGTGTTTTTACTCTGCCTTGACTTAGAAGAATAATTATTTATTACGCAGGACTTTATTAGTTTGAGCCACTCTCTTTTGGAGGTACTTGGCTGCCGTCAAATCCAATTGTAACATCACTTTTCTTTACCAGTGTATTTGCATCTTCAATGTCATCATCGTCCTCATCATCAGGTCTTACACTGCTATGTATGACAATTTTATCACCATAATCTACGGCTTCAAAAAAGTGTGTCATACAAAACTGTTGATTCATCAGACACTCTAGAACGCGTGCTTTATTATACATATCTTCTCTTGATTCGAATGTCATACTTTTTTCAAATCCGCTTTTTTTAACGCAGCTACACTCTTTTTCAATCTCTAGGGTATACATACTATTTCCTTTTTTTATACTATTTATAAGAGGTTTATATCATTTAAAACTTAAGATGTCATAAAAAGAGCGATTAGAGCTCTTTAATGACTTTAAAATCACCTGACTCATAGGTGTAGACTTTTTTAGCCTCTTTATCAATGATCACTGGACGGATCCACTCATTTAAAATAAACTCTTTTGCTATAGAGTTCTCTACGGCTTTTCCTACTTTTTCCAAAGGAGCCTCCATAAATGTCAGTAGTCTCACTGGTTCATGATACGCTTCACCTTCTAAAAGAACGGATTGTGTAGGAAGGCCGATCTTTAGATCACTGTAATTCCCATTATAGACACCCACTTTTGCAACCACATTATGATAGACTTTAGAACCAGCACCATAGACGGCGTTATCTACGGTAGAAAAATAGTGCTCCATATTGATCCATTCACCTACGATAAGTGGCCCGTTGAAGATACGTGTGAGGATATCAGCATTGTCATTATCTACCTTCCAGTCATAAGAATGCATAAAGAACCTATTGTGTAAATTGACATGTTTTGTTGAACTTCTAGGCCCTGCAAAGGCTCCCATATTACCCGCCAGTCCCCATTCAGGCCTAGGCTCAGACCAGTCCATTGACTTGATCATGACATCTTCTTGCGTATGGGTATATGGAAGCACTTCTATTCTTTCTTCTCTAGACATTTGAGAGGCTTTGTTAAAGTCACGCATGATCTGGAAAAATCTAGGCATCTCTTCAGCTGTGAGGATATCTGTATCATAGTATTTGATCTCATCGGTAGTGGTGATGTGTAACCCCGGTATGAATTTAGTACTATCAGGAATATCAATGCCTTTTTCTTTTAAGGCTTCACGTACCTCTTTTGTATTGGCTATCATACAAAGTGCTCTTGTATTTGGAAGAGAGATATTTCCTCCACATGCACCACAATCAAGTGCTGATTCAAATGGGTTGTTGTCAGAGATACTTCCGTGACCGATAATAGTCACAAACTCAGGAAAGTGATCCACTTGACCTATCATTGTCAGGTAGTTATGAAGATAGTTTACCTTCTCTTCAAGTGTGAAACCAACCATAGAAAGTTTATGTTTTTGGAACTTATAGTCCTCTTCGGTGATCTTGTACTCATTTTTGAGTTTTTCTATCAGTTCACTGGACAATTCCACAGTGAGTTCCTTACCTAGAACAAGATGATCTCTTATCGCCTGGATCTCTTTTGTTGTACATTCTTTAGGGCAGCTGTTTGACAAGACTTCACTGATGATATGTGTATGAAGTTTATTGACATACATCTCTATCTCTTCAGATGAGAGCTTATCTAAAGTATAGGTTGTCTTTGGTTTTTGAGGCTTTAGTTTTGAAAAAAGCTTCTGTGTTCTTCTTGGAGAAAATGTTTTTCCAAAAAGGTTGATACCGAAGATCCAGCCGATCGCCTCAACCATAATATAAGGTGTATATGGGTTGTTTTTGAGATCGCTCAATACTTTTTTGGTCGTTTTATTCATTCCTTTTTTGGAACTGTAATCTTCATAACGCTCTTTTGGTATTTCAAATACTATATTTCCCGCTTTTACGATCGCCGGAGACAAGAAGAGTTCATGTGATTTATCAAATTCCACAAATGCGATCGGAAGACCCAAGAATCCACCTGCACCATAGGTTTGGTATGGACCAGAGCTTTCGATCTGTCTTCTGATCACTTCAGACCTTACATCCAAACAGAATGTGGCAGAAGCTACCGCTTTTTCAGTTTCCTCTTGTGGTACATTGGTGAACTCATCGACATATGAACGGATATAACTGTCTTCAAGTGATTTAAGCCAGATGTATCCTTCCTCTGCTCTTAGCGTCTCCATGATCTTGGCAAGTTCAGGCAGTGGTATCTCTGTGTTACCCAGATGATCACTTGCAAGGTGCACTTGCTTCGCATCTAGCTGAAGCACATACTGTGTATAGCTCTCTAAGATATCATCATAGTTTTGCCGCTCTTCCATCGCATCGATGAATTTTCCAGGCAAGCTACCTTTATGTTTAAGTATTTTGAGTAGTACATACGCACTATTGTCTTGAATGTAATTTGCCAGTTCTTTGTAGCTACTGATCTTTCTATGTTTTAAATACTTGAGTTCATAGTAAAATCTGATTGCCAGATAATCCATTAAAGATGAAGGATTCTGTTGTTGTGAATAATAGTTCGGGTCTTCGGAACGATACTTGATAAATCCTGCCCAACCATGAAGTTTCAGAATATGTTTAAGAAGGTTTCTCTCTATATCTTCATCGGCAACTTCCAGCTTTTCTAGAGCCTCTCTTACAAAAGTTTCAGAATCATGTGCATAGTCAAAGTTCTCATAGAGTTTAAAGGTTTCAAACATCCCCAGATCTCTATTTGACATACTGAGTGTCGTCTGTTCTTCATCTAAAAAACGTGTAATATATTCGATCACTTCTTTTTCGATGATCTCTTTATCATCTCTGTCAAAAAGAATGTCATTGATCTCATACAGTGTCATATGTTTTGTAAGTTTTTTACGCCATTTTTCTTTATTATGATAGAAGAACTTTTCATCCAGATAGGCTAAAAGTTCTTCATCGATTTTATGCTCTTTGATAGATGCAGAACTTCTGAAACTGTTCCATTTCGGATTGACTTCTAAAAGACATTTTTCAGCCAGATCATAATATTCTGCCAGGCCGTCGATCTCAAGAATTTCTTGCAGGTTGGATTTTAGAATGGCAGGATCGATTTTCCCTTCTTCATAGAGCTTTAGATAATACGATGGCTCCATATAGACTTTACCGCCAAAGATACTCTGGGCTTTATCAAGCCCTTCTTTAAAATTAAGATGTTCAAATCCTTTGAGCGGATTATGATGAATGAATGAACCGATAGGCCAATAGTGTGGAACAGTATTTTTAACGGCATTCAGTTTTTCTAATATACTCATGCGATAGCCCCTTTAAATCCAATGATACTTAGAGCAAGTAGTAGGATGATAATAATAAAATGTATGATCTTCTCCTTGGATGTCAGATCCACATAGTGTAGATTGGTATTGGGTGTTCCAAAGACAGTCCTTGGCATCACTCTCATAGCCACCATGAAGTTCCCCAAAAATACTATCACTACCACGATATACCATAGCAGTGTTGGTTCCTCTTTGATCATACTGCTCAGTAAAAAGAGTGCATTAGGAAATGGTGGATAGAGTGCAAGGGTGATCAAATAAACGGTTAAAAAAGCACCCACATACGGAGTCGCCAAGGTGGTACCGCTGATACCATGATAATTGGCACTTCCATAGTACTTGTCATAGTGTTTTGCTATAGAATAAACACCTCCAAGTGTGATCAATAGAGAGAGTGTGTAAAGTACACCCTGTTCTCTTATAAATAACATAAAAAATGGTGCATTGATAAAGAGCAAATAGTAACCAAACTTATAAAAATTGGTTGTTTTGGTTGCCTTATAGATAGAAAATATGGCACTTAGTAATGAAATGATCACTAGCAGACTAGAGTATGTACCTGTGACAAATGAAGAGATCACAATGGCACAAAGCACTAAAAAACTGCTTATTAAAAAGATCTTTTCACTGTTCAGTTTTTTATTTTTCTCTAAAATAAGATAATAAGGTACGCCTGCAGCTAATATTAATAAAATGATGCTCATTAACATACTCAACCTTTCTTGAAAATTTTAATGTATTTGATAAAGAAGTCTGGGACATAGGCTTCTTTTGCCAAGAGTTTATAAAATAGCCATTGTGTTCTCTTTGGCATTTTACTTTTTTGTATATCCACAAAGTGTTGTTTATACATAAACAGCCACCCGATGATCATAATCGCAGCCAGTGCAACCATTGACATGATGATGGTTACATTCAGCGTTGCGGCACCATAGAAAAGCAGGGCATGTTCACCATAGATAAAATGCTCCAATGCCAATCCAACAAACTCATAAGTAAATAATATAATAATAAATGAACTCACAAGCGCTAAGATCACTTTGATCGAGTCAGACCTTGAAACCTTAAAGAAGGACAAGAAGAGCTGGGTACCGGTGAGCCAACCAAATGCCAAGATCACGATCGCTGCGTTAAATTCAAAGAACTCTTCGCTAAGCACCATTTTCACGCCGATGAATATAAGAAGCGGCAGGATGGTAAAGAGTGCAATAAGATTAAACGTCTTGTTACTTTTATGCTCTGTTTTTTCTTCCCAGAACAACTTGTAAGAGAGACGTTGTGGAATATTAGGGTCATGTCTCGCATAGCGTATCAGTCCACCTGATTCCAAGAAGAGTGTTGCTTTAAAGATACCGTGTACCATAAGGTGATAGATCGCAAGACTGAATGCACCAAGCCCGACTTCCATGATCATATATCCCATTTGACCCGCTGTCGAGTACCCAAGTGAACGTTTGATGTCAGGTACGACCAACATCAGAACCGATGCAAAAATGGCAGTAAAGAGTCCTATGACAAATGCAATATTAAGTACGGCCGGTGTCAGTAGAAGCAAGAAAGCCAATTTATTGAGCAAGATACCACCTACATTGACTACCCCTGCATGCATTAAAGCCGATACAGGCGTAGGAGCTTCCGATGTATAAGGCAGCCAGATATGAAATGGTACGATCGCAGATTTCATCATGGCAGCCACTAAGAAAAGCAACCCGATCACAAAAATAGTAGGATTGTCAATAGGGTTTTTAGACATCTCCAGCCATGTTTGACTCAGTTGTCCCAGGTCAACACTGCCAAACGTCTGATAGGTCAATATCACTGCAAGTATAAAGAGTAAATCGGCCCCTTTATGTATAAGCATGGTCCAACTACCATTTTTTACCGCGCTTTTTGATGCGACATTAAATGATACCAATAAGTACAGACTGATACTCATTAACTGCCAAGCAATAGCAAGAATCACAAGGTTATTACTCATTACCAGCATGTAGATAGCAGAGAAAATAAAATTTAAAAGGATAAAAAATCTTTTATATCCTGGTTCATCCCACATATATTTTGTAGCATATTTACGTATCACAAGACCTAAAATAGCCACATAAGGTACAAGTATTGCAGAAAGCTCATTAAAAACAAACAGACCGCCAAGTCCATGTATAGGTTCATCGGTAGTGATCACATGATAGGTTCCATAGAGTCCTAACAATGCGATCATACTTGACAACATGATACTCACTTTTGGGATATGTTCCTTTTTACTAACAAAAATTAGTATAAATGCTATAACAATTGGTATAGCTGGAATGAGCAATATAATCTTTTCCACTAAAAACTCCTGTAATTTACGAAACTAGTTCGTAAAAAATTTTATTGGCTGGTCTAGAATTCGCCATTTTACATGGTTAGAAGACTAAATCAAAATAAATCTGAACAAAAAAGGTTGACAAAACCACCCTTTAAAACCTTAGCCATTATAGATGAATTTTTTAAAATATACTCTTTATTAAAAATAAAGTTGTACTAAAAAGTAAATTTAACAGTCTATTGTTACTATTTCACAATTTGACATTGATATGACTTATGAACTAATTGTATAATCTTTATCATTGATCAATGTTTTAACACTAGAGATACAAGAATAATATAGAGGAGTGTATAGATAAGATGCAGTATATTTTAACCCTATATAATGTAATAGAGAAAAATCGCTTAATGCAGTGATATGAAAAAATATCAGGATTATTGTAGTTATAACTATAAATAAATGAATATTATATTACTCATATTTTCTATAAATTATAAGATAAGTCAAAGGTTTTTACAGTAAACTCCCATTTGAAAACATATGAATGAAGTTGATAAAAAATTTATCATAATTATTACCTATATATGTATATTACTAATATGTAATATTAAGGTTTTTTTGTGTAAAGTTTATTTGAAGTTCCATTTGCAGTCTATTGGTTATGATGATTGAATAGATCTTCTAAATTAATAGATATATGTTTAAACATCATGGAGTAAAGGAGTTAAAATGTATTATGTAGCAAAAGTCGATGCAGACAAATGTGCTGAATATAAATGT
>NZ_JAQIBC010000013.1 GCF_030347995.1 Sulfurovum xiamenensis | reverse complement strand
ATCATTTCCTGCATTTCCTATCAGTGTCAATCCACCCCACTGACCCACATCCAAATTTGTAGGATCTTCTACACGTTGCATAGAAGTAAAGATGATTGGTTTATCCGCAGTACCATCTGCAATTATTTCAGCATTTTTATCCACTATCATGTAAGATGTTGCATCTCCTGTGCCTGCTAAACCTGCGATCACTGTTCCTGGCTCTACAGTAAGTGTTACACCTGGTTTTACCACTGCCAATCCATCAAGTACCCAAAGTGTATCATTTGTTAATGTCATAGAGGTACTAATGTCACCGGCAAGGGTTTTTTGAGGTAAAAATTTAGCAGCTGCCAAAATAGTGTCAAAACTAGTAGGTGTTGTATTAGTAGTTGTGCTGCCAGTTGTACCGCCTGTAGCAAGCGTATCACCAGTGATGGTAACAGTAGAATCACCATATGTCACTGTTGTATCCCCACAACCATTCATTATTGCTATAGCAACTGCTGACAGTGCAATTGTTTTCAAGTTTATCATTTCAATTTCCTTAAACATAATTTAAACCAACCTTGGTTTTGTTTGCAGAATAGTGACGAAAAATGGAAACATTGTGGAAACATAGTGGTAACAATTTTGTTATCAAATGGTTATGTCATATTTGGAAAAAGAAAAATACTTCTATGAAAAGAAATAACTGGAAAGTAAGAAAAAGTATCTGTCTCCGTATAATGTAAAAGAGTGACCGTTTAGAAAAATATACACCTTAGTAGCAGGTGTAAATATTTTCTTTAAGTTACCATTTTGTTATCACTGTAGTATAGTATTACCTTGTCTCGAAAGAGAAAATATCAATTGAAAGGAAAAAGATGAAAATAAGTAAAATGCTTCAAAAAGCAGTGAAAAAAGAAGGAAAACATTCACTGACGTGCAAGACGATTGTAAAACTGAAGAACTCAAAAGAGTTCAACTATCTTGTTGACAAGAACCGCTAAATAAAATTAAGACCCGAACGGGTTCATTCCACCCATCATACCCATCGCCTGAGACTTTTTATTGTCTTCTATCATTTTATTGACGTCATTCATCGCTGAGATGAGCAGTATCTGTAAAGACTCTTTGTCTTCAAGCAGAGAATCATCTATCGTGAGATCTATCACTTCGCCTGCACCGTTTGCAGTAAGTTCAATAAGACCACCGCCTGCTTTCGCGGTAAATTGTATATTTTTAGCTTGTTCTTGTATCTCTTTTGCTTTTTCTTGCATCTGCTCCATCATCTTGCCCATGTTGCTCAAGTCAAAGCCTTCAAACATTATTCTAAGCCCTCAAACTCTTCTGCGATACTATTGTCATCATCCAGTATGACAATTTTCGGTAGGTGTGCATCTGCTTCTTCTTCACTCATCGTTGCATATGCAATAATGATGATCTTATCACCTTTATGTACTTTTCTGGCTGCTGCACCATTCAAACAGATATCTTTTTTACCTGGTTCACCAGGAATGATATAGGTTGAAAAACGCTCACCGTTATTAACATTCACGATATCTATTTTTTGTCCGACACGCATATTTGCTGCATCTAAAAGTTCTTGATCAATGGTAATAGAGCCTACATAATTCAAGTTTGCATCTGTTACGGTCGCTCTATGTATTTTAGAATAAAGCATTGTAATATTCATAATTATTCCTATTTATTTCATAAAAATTATTGGGATTATACCAAAATCCCCTATATAGTAATATTATACTGAAATTGTGGGGGAATTGGGAAGTCGCACGATGAAGTCATGCGACCTTAAAGAGATGGGTATAAAAATTTAACGAGCCATACTTGCTGGTGATAGAGGTTCTCCCCACATTTCAGCTGGGATCACATACTCTTCTACAACATTTCCACCGATGATATGCTCATCGATAATTCTGTCCATTTTCTCTTTTGTCAAACCTACATACATTGTATGCCCTGGTTCTACAAGCATTACCGGGCCTAGTTGACAACGGTTAAGACACCCTGTCTGGATAGGGGTTACTGCTGGCATTATCCCTTTTTGCATCAATTTCTGTGCGAGATATTGAAAAAGTTCTTGAGACTCTTGATCGTCTGCTTTCACACAAGATGGTTTTGGCATCCCCGGAGGTGCCGACTGCTGACATTTGAAGATATAAAATGCTGGTTGTGGTATAGTACCTGGTACCATGATAATCCTTTAAAGTTTAATTGGGAGTATTTTACTCCGATTTACTTAATTGAAGTTTAAATACATAATTTAAGGGCGCTTGACAAGCTATATCATAAAAAGTGAACTACGCTCTTTCTTTTAGCAGTTCTCGTACCACTTCCCTGTCATCAAAAGGATACTTCACCCCTTTGATCTCCTGATAGTCCTCATCCCCTTTACCAAGTATGAGTAGTACTTCATTCTCTTCCAGTGCATCAAGTGCCATTTTTATGGCAAGTCTCCTGTCTGGTGTAGCAGTGACATGGTCTTTACCATGCAATCCTAATAAGATATCTTCAAGTATCATTTCAGGCACTTCATCTCGAGGGTTATCACTTGTCACATAGATCTTGTTTGCATATCTACCTGCAACTGCACCCATACGAGGACGTTTCTCTTTATCACGGTTTCCGCCTGCACCAAAGACCACAGAGATATCTCTGTCTTTCATCGAATCAAGCACTTGATACATACCATCATCCGTATGTGCAAAATCTACGATCACAAGCGGGTCTCGACTCACCACTTCCATACGCCCTGAAACCCCTGCAAAGTACTCCACCACTTCACATATCTCTTCTATGCTTCTTCCCGTCAACATCTGTACCGAACCTATGGCCGCCATAAGATTAAAAAGGTTAAAAAGCCCAACCATAGGAGAGTGGAATGTCGCTTCGGCCTGTAGGTGTTTGATCCCTGCCGTGATACCATTCAACAAAGAAAACGCCTGTACTTTAAAGGTTGCCGGTTCATCTACACCGTAACTCTGTGCACCTATGGGGTTATACGTAATGTTCTTGATATCATCTTTATTGAGCAGTTTGGGCGATTCATCTGCAAAAAAGAGACTCTTCACACGTCTATACTCTTCAACAGTCCCATGATAATCCAAATGGTCAGAAGTGACATTCGTATGCACCTTAAGGGCAAAAGTTAGCCCCTCTATACGGTTTTGATCTATCGCGTGGGAACTCACTTCCATGATGAAGTAGTTGCACCCCATATCCATCGTCTGCTTCATATTATACAGGGTTTCCAGGATGGAAGGTGTGGTCATGCTCTTCTCTTCTATACGCTTCTCTTGCGCAAATAGACCACGCGTACCTTGCAGTGCCGGCTTTTCATTCAAATCAAGCAAAAAAGAGTAGATGGCCGCGGTTACAGTCGTTTTACCGTTGGTACCGGTCACACCTACCACTTTCATCTTATCTAGACCCCAGAAAGAGATCAGTTCATCGACTGTCAGTGTTTCTGGTTTCGGTTCTAATTGTTCATAATAGTGGCTGTTTTGTGCCGTTTTTAAAAAAATCGTATCTGTATCGAGTTTACTTGTATCATCAGTCAAAAAAAGATAACCATCTTTTTGGAAATCCAATTTCACTATTTTTGTCCTCGAACCACATGGTAAAGTGCAAGTATATCCTGATCATTTCCAAAGAGGCTTGATGAAGCATCCAGGTATCCTAGTGCCATCTCATCAAAACCCTCGTTCGCAAGCTGTGTAACAAAATCTATAAACTCTTCTTTATTCGTGATCACGACTTTGGTCGAAAACATAATATCTTCAAATGTCTTTTTGAAGCTGCCCCTGCTCTTTACAAGTTCCAGGAAATCACTATAACGTATACCATCTCCATACTCTATCTGTTCTTCCAAGGGTTCAACCAAAAGTTCTTGCAACTTATGTTTTGAACTGTCTAGATTCTCAATAAGCCCATCGATGATATCTACAGCATTCTCTTTCTCATTTTTGATCATCTGATAGTAGTCAAACAGAGCCTGCGCTTCTTCTTGACTCTCTATCCCTAGATCACTCAAGTATACGCCTATTTTTGCTTCATCTAACGTAGGGTAATCTCTTAAGATCAACCCGTAACTTCGAAGTGCCTTGGCATAGTCTCCCTGTAGAAACTCGCTTTCGGCCCTTTTCAATAGTAAATCTTGACTTATTTTGCTCATTTTAAATTACAATTGATCCAATTTGTCTTCAAAACCTGCAGGTACATTGACTACAGTGATCTCAGGGTGAATCAGTGTTTGCATTTGTCTCTCTACACCGAACTTGATCGTTGTACCTGAACTGCCGCAACCAACACATGCGCCTTGAAGCTGTACAAAGACTCTTCCATCTTTAATGGCGATCAATGCTATATCCCCTCCATCAAGTTTGATAGAAGGTCTTACCTTGTCTATTACGTTCATTACGGCAGGTTCTAGTTCTTCATCTGTAAATGGTATCAATGTTTCTCCTTAATTTGCATCTCTATCATAGAGACATCTCATAAAATTATTATAACAAAATCATAGTAAAATCTTTGTTACTATGTTATTTAAGTGTGTTATACACTAAAAGTATTACTTTGTCAATGGTGTTTGAATTGTTTAATGATTTATTGAGGTAGTGGAGTGTATTCAAGGCAAAGCCTTGAAATACTGAAGTTTCAGAGGTAATTATACGAGTTCGATAATTGCCATAGGTGCTGAATCACCTTTTCTCATACGTGTTTTAATAATTCTTGTATATCCACCGTTTCTGTCTGCATACTTTGGTGCGATTTCGTTTACAATCGTATTTGTACACTCTTTGTGTTGTAACATTGCAAAAATTGCTCTGTGTGCATTAAAATCACCAGAAGAAGCTTTCGTGATAAGCTTTTCAAAATAACTTCTAAGCTCTTTAGCTTTTGGCAATGTAGTCTCAATTCTACCCTCTTTTGTCAAAGCAATTGATAGGTTTTTAAGAAGCGCCGCTCTATGAGCAGACGTTCTGTTTAATTTACGGTAACCATGCTTATGTCTCATAATATTCCTTTACTGTAACAACTATGCTTTAAGTTGTTCTATTTTCTTTACAAGATTCACTCTTGTAACATCTGAAAGTTCAAAATCTGGACCAAATCCGTGCTCTACGAGACACTCAGAGATTTCATCTAAAGATTTTTTACCAAGATTTTTGATATTTTTAATCTCATTTTCACTCATCAATACCAACTCACCAAGGAACTTTAATCCAGCTCTATCAAGTGAATTGAATGATCTTGCACTCAGGCCAAGACTATCTACAGTCTGCATGAAAGGTTTAAGTTCGCTATCGTCACTGTTTCTTTTCACCGGTGCTACTGAGATATCTAGATCCAGTACCGTATTAAAAACAGAAAGTTGCTTATTCATTACTTCCAATGCATTTGTAAATGCTTCAACCGGACCGATCTGACCATCTGTTTCAATATCGAATGTGATCTTTTCAAAATTAGGATTGTCCTCTACAAGTACAGGATCAATCTTATAATTCGCTTTTCTTACCGGAGTAAAGAAAGCATCAAGTGCAATGCTGTCACTTTCAACATCATCTCTAAGGTCTTCACTTGGAACATAACCAATACCTTTTGAGATAACCACTGTAAAGTTCAGCTCTGCATCTTCATTTAGTGTTGCAAGTGGCAGATCACCATTTACAACTTCAATTTGATCATTGTTCAGGTCTTGTGCTGTCACTTCTTTGTGACCAGAGAAACTGTATTTCAATTCAACTCTGTCACTTTCATCTTTTATTTTAAAACGAATGTTCTTTAGGTTGATAATAAATACAGCCACATCTTCATGCATACCTCTGATGTTATCAAACTCATGTGCCGCACCTTCGATCTTGATCGAAATAGGTGCATACCCGATAGAAGAACCTAAGATCAGTCTTCTTAGTGGATGTGCAAGTGTAACAGCATAACCGCTCTCAAAAGGATAAGCAACGATCTCAGCACGATTAGCACTGATCTCATTTACTTCCACTTCCGTTGGCATAAATGGTGCAATTTTAATTTTTCTCATTAATAGCCTTTAACTTATGTATGTATTATTTAGAGTATAGCTCAACGATTAGACGCTCTTCAACTGGGATTGCGATCTCTTCTCTCTCCGGAATTCTTGTGAATAGACCAAAAAGTTTTTCTTTGTCCATATCAACCCAATCAACCATACCAGTTTGATTTGTAAGTTCGATAGATCTAAGGATCTGAGGATTCGTTTTACTTTTCTCTCTAATCTCGATTTTTTGACCTGCTTTAACTCTAAATGAAGGGATATCTACTCTTTTCCCATCTACAAGTACATGTCCGTGGTTTACGAATTGTCTTGCCGATGCTCTAGTTGTAGCGAATCCCATTCTGTAAACAACATTATCAAGTCTTTGCTCAAGAAGTTGGATAAGGATAGAACCTGTGTTACCCTCTTTTGAGTTTGCTTCTTTATAAAGTGCTCTAAATTGTTTTTCACTTACACCATACATAAATTTAGCTTTTTGCTTCTCTTGAAGTTGAAGACCATATTCACTGATCTTTGTTCTTCTTTGTCCATGTTGTCCTGGTGCATATGGTCTTTTTTCCAATGCACTTTTACCAGCGAGTCTTCTCTCACCTTTTAACCCAAGATCAACACCAAGTCTTCTTTCTAGTCTTTCAACTGGACCTCTATATCTTGCCATGCTTATACCCTTCTCTTCTTAGGTGGTCTACAACCATTGTGTGGAAGTGGTGTAATATCTTTTAAGAATGTTACACGAATACCTTCTGTTGCACCAATTGCTTTAACTGCAGTATCTCTACCTGAACCAGGACCCTGAACTTTGATCCCTACTTCTTTAATACCATTTTCCATTGCTTTTGACATTGCATCAGCTACAGCTTCAGTCGCTGCAAAAGGAGTTGATTTTTTGCTACCTTTGAAACCGAGTGCACCTGCACTGCTCCAAGAGATAACATTTCCCATTTCGTCAGTCACTGTGATCACAGTGTTATTGAAAGTTGCAGCTACGTATACTACACCTTTAGCAATACTTTTTTTTGCTTTTTTCTTAGCCATCTAACCTACTCCTTATGCCGCACCGACAGTTTTACGCTTACCTTTTCTTGTACGCGCATTTGTCTTTGTTTTTTGTCCACGCACTGGTAGACCTTTTCTATGTCTGAGACCTCTATATGAACCTAGATCCATAAGTGCTTTGATATCTAAAGTCACTTTTTTTCTAAGATCACCTTCAACCATAACATTTTCTTGAATATCATTACGAATTGTTGCTGCTTCAGCATCTGTAAGTTCGTGTACTCTTTTGTTATAATCAACACCTGTTCTATCAAGAATTTTTCTTGAAGTTGTCAACCCAATTCCGTAAATGTAAGTAAGTGCATACTCCATTCTTTTCTTTTGTGGTAAATCAACACCTGCAATACGTGCCATGTTTATCCTTGTCTTTGTTTATGTTTTGGATTTTTACAAATCACGCGTACGATACCTTTGCGTTTAATAACTTTACAGTCATCACACATTTTTTTCACTGATGGTCTAACCTTCATTGGTTACTCCTACGATATATTTGTGCACCTAGAGTGTTTTAGAAACACCCCTGTTTTGCGTGGATTATTGATGTATCATAATCCAACCCTTGAGTAATCGGTGCGGCTTAATCAAAGATTCTTCGCGCAGTTTCCTAAAAGCCTAATGGTAATAGGGAGGAGGATTATACCCAGATTTGTATTAATTTTTTCTTATACATATAATATGTACATATTCTAGATCATTATAAGTGAGATACTACCCTATTTTTACCCTCTTTTTTTGCTTTATACAGATATCTGTCGGCTCTGGCAATCATACTATCAAGGTTCTCCTCATCAATATGTGTTGCTACCCCAAAACTGCAGGTAACCTCTCTGGCTATTTGATAGTCACCCATGGAAATCACTTCACGTAGTTTTTCAGCGACCAATACCGCCTCCTCTTCATCTGTTTCTGGCAACATAACAAGGAACTCTTCTCCTCCCCATCGTCCTAAACGGTCACTCTTTCTTAGTTTCTGTATCATAAGATCAACAACTTCTTTCAAAACAAAGTCACCCTTTTCATGTCCATACTTATCATTGACTGATTTAAAATCATCTATATCAATGTAGAGAATAGAGAGTGGCTTATGTTTACGTTCCATGCGTTCCAGTTCATATTCCAATAGTTCACTCATAGTATTTCTATTGTAAGCTCCGGTAAGACTGTCATACGTAGCTATCTCATTGATCTTTGAAATTTTTTGTAGTACTACAAAAATAAGCATGGATAAAATCAATAGAATGAGGGTAGATATCACCATTAGGGTCAAAGCATCTTTAGCAATGGTGCTTATCTCTTCAGAATTTTCATAACTTATGAGATACGCTGCATTTCTATCTCCCTCAACATTGCTGATGGGGATAAAGGTGACAATCGTTTGATCTTTACAAATAGAAAACCCTGTCTGGCTTTGCATTTTTTGTGTCACTTCTTTCGAAATAGATTGATTGATCTTCTGATACTTGGAAACTATGGGAATATATGCATCTCCACTTTCATTCATGTACTGATCGTTGATCTGGCTTGTTATATAGTTGCTTTGTTCCTCTTTCCATACTTTTTTTTCCACAATTGATTTTTTAAGTATAAAGTCTATTTCATCACCAAGAGTCTCTTCTATATCATTACTTAATGCTTTGAAGGAGAGGGAGGTTTCAACACTACCTATATATCTCTTTTCTTCATCAAAGAGCGGGTAGACATAACGAAAACCGTTATATATTCTTCCTTCCTCAAATCCTTCTACATATCTCCTCTCTTTATTCACTATTTCAAGAGAGTGCCTTATCCCTAACAATGAGTCCCCATATTTCTCGGGTTTATGAAAACGTAAAAAACTACTCACATTGGGCAGGTGAAAATGTAACTGTCTGATATTGATCGATTTAAGGCTTTCATATGTTGGGATCAATAATTTATATAAAGTAAGACGTATGACTTGCTGCTCTTCAGGACTGGCATCTTTAGCCTGTTTGAACAGATCAATGACCTCAGTGGTATTAATAATTTCATCATGAAGTAGTTTTGTGATCTTCGAGTAAGATTTACGTGTACTATTGTAGACATCGTTAAAAACTTTTACTTTTCGTTCAAAAACTGCAGCCCGTTTATCTTCATACATTTTCCATATGATTAAGGAAGCAAATAGTTCTAAAAAAATAAAAATAAAAGAGGAAAGAAGTATGATTTTTACCAAAGAGGTATTTAGAGTTATTTTTCGCATTGCTATATTATAGTCTATTAAGAGTAAAACTATAGAAAGAAACTGTGATCTCTATCGTTTGGAGATCACAGTATACTCATTATTTGTATCTAAATGTGATACGACCTTTATCCAGGCTGTAAGGCGTAAGTTCTACTTTTACTTTGTCACCCGGAAGAATTTTAATATAGTGCATTCTCATCTTACCAGCGATATGACAAAGGACAATGTGACCATTATCCAATTCAACTCTGAATGTCGCATTTGGCAATGCTTCAACTACTTTACCGTCAATCTCAATAACATCATCTTTAGCCATTGTATTCCTTTATGAATTTTCTACTTTAGTTTCTTATCTTGTGTCAAAATCATGAAGCTTACGCTTCAGTCAATATGATAGCTTTACCGTCTACCACTGCAACCGTGTGCTCATAGTGAGCTGATCTGAGTTGATCCTCACTGATGACTGACCATTTGTCCTCAAGCACTACCGGAGTACCGCTTTTTTGACATACCATAGGCTCTAAACAGAAGACCATACCATTTTTAATTTTAGGTCCCTGGTTTGCTTTGCCCTCAAGATAGTTAGGTATATTTGGTTCATCATGTGCTTTCGTACCGATACCGTGACCACAATAATCACGCAATGGAACATACCCTGCTGATACGATATAGTCTTCAAGAACCTTTGACAATTCTTTAAAACGCATACCTTCTCTGATAGAATCTATTGCATGATAAAGAGCGCCTTTTGAACATTTGATCAGTGCTTCATCTTCAGTAGATATTTTACCCACTGCCATTGTGATCGCAGCATCACCAAAATAACCATCCAGTTTTGTACCGATATCCAAACCGAGAATATCACCCTCTTCTACTACTCTATCTGTAGGGATACCATGGATACATACCTCATTGACTGAAGTACATACAGAACCGGTAAAACCATACAATCCCTTAAACGATGGTACAGCACCATGTTCACGGATATACGCTTCACCTAAAGCATCGATTTCTTTCAGTGTCATACCTGGTTTGATTGTATTTTGAAGATATTGAAGTGTTTTTCCAACGATCTCGCCAGCCCTCTTGAGCTTAGCGATCTCATCAGGTTTTCTAATAGCAATAGCCATTACAGACCTACATTACCCAATGTATCATATTGATTCATTGTTCTTTGTGCTTCGATTTTTCTCATAGTATCGAGTGCGACTTGAACGATAATAAGTACAGCAACCCCACCAAAATAGAAAGATGCGCCCATTCCAGAGATAACCATAAATGGTACTGTAGAAATGATCGCAAGGTATACTGCACCTGACCCCGTTAGCCTACTTGCAACTTCATTCAAGAACTCTTTGGTATGCTCACCCGGTCTAACACCAGGGATGAAACCACCTTGTCTTTTCAGATTGTCTGCGATGTCTTTGGCATTAAATGCAATGGATGCATAAAAAAATGCAAAGAACATCACCAACAAGAAAGTCACCACATTGAATGTGATCCCTCCTGGTGCCAATGAATCAGCGATCGCTACAAGAAATGGTGTAGTGCTCGACTGCAACATAGTCAATGGGAACATCAATACTGCAGAAGCAAAGATAGGAGGAATAACACCTGAAAGGTTTACTTTCACAGGAATATAGTTCATCACTCTCTTTGTCTGATTCTGCATGATGGTCTTTCTTGAATACGAGATAGGTACTCTTCTCTCACCAAGTTCTACATAGATAATCGCCAAGATAGTGATCAGCATAATTGCCAAAATACCAAGCACAACTAAGAAGTTCATCTCACCTGCATTTACCGCTCTTACTGTATTTCCTATAGCAGATGGTAGTCCAGACACAATACCAGCAAAGATAATCAGTGAAATACCGTTACCAATACCTTTTTGTGTGATCTGTTCACCGATCCACATCAACAACATCGTACCTGCCAGCATAGAGAAAGTCGTAATCACTGTAAACATCATAGGATCGATCATCACTGCACTCTGTCCAGCTCTTCCTGTCATACTCTGAAGTCCCATAGATACACCAATAGCTTGTACTACGGTAATAAAAATTGTGAAATATCGAATGATCTGCATATACTTTTGCATACCGTCACGTTCTTTTTTCATTTGACCAAGTGCGGGGAAAGTTGCTGCGAGAAGTTCCATAACGATGGAAGCAGTAATATAAGGCATAATACCTAAAGAGATGATACTTAAACGTTCAACGGCATTACCAGAGAACATATTCATTAGCCCAAGGGCATTGTTTGAATTGCTATCAAAGAACTCTTTGATCACATTCAAATCAACACCTGGAGTTGGGATATAGGCTAAAACTCTGTACGCAAAAAGGAATCCTAAAGTAATTAGGATTTTTTGAGTTAAAGCATTGCCCATAATTATTTTCCGCTTGTTGTAACAGCGTCGTCTTTGATCTTAGCAGCAAGATCTTTTGCGCTAGCACCAATCAACTTCACTTTCGTTACATTCTTCTGTAACTTATGAACTGACTTGATCGTTTCAAGCGTAATCTCAGAAAGTTCAGCGATTGCTTTGATCTTTTCTACATTGATCACATATGGTTTTTCAACTGTAGAAGTGAAACCTATCTTAGGCAATCTTTTATAAAGTGGCATTTGACCACCTTCAAAACCTCTTTTTCTTTTGTAACCAGATCTAGCTTTTTGACCTTTTTGACCACGTCCAGCTGTTTTACCTGTTCCTGAACCTTGACCACGACCAACTCTTTTTCTGTTACGAGTTGAACCTGGAGCAGGTTGTAAATTATGTAAACCCATACTTTACCCCTTACGCTTTGATTCTAGTAAGTGCTTGGATTGTCGCTCTTACTAGGTTATTTGGGTTGTTAGAACCGATTGATTTTGAAAGGACATCTTTTACCCCTGCAAGCTCAAGTACTGGTCTCGCAGCACCACCGGCGATAACACCTGTACCTTCACTCGCTGGTCTAAGCACGATTCTACTTGCGTTGAATTTGTGCTCGATATCATGTGCGAGTGTTGTACCTTTGATGTTTACTTTCACAAGGTTTTTGTGAGCATCATCAACCGCTTTTTTAATCGCATCAGGAACTTCTTTGGCTTTACCAAATCCGTATCCAACTGTACCGTTTCTGTCACCGATCACTACAAGTGCAGTAAATCTAAATCTTCTACCACCCTTAACAACTTTGGTAACACGACCGATATTAACGATTACTTCTTCAAATTCTTTTTCTATTTCTTCCATCATGATTCCTTAAAACTTGATTCCGGCTTCTCTAAGTGCATCAGCGAATGATGCAACAACACCGTGGTAAAGGTAACCATTTCTGTCGAAAACAACAGTTTCAATGTTTTTAGAAGCAAGGTTTTTAGCCATCTCAGCAGCTACTTTTTTTACATCTTCCTGGTTTGCTTTAAGACCAAGCTTTCTACCATCTGCAGAAGCAAGAGTAGTTCCAGTAGTATCATCAATAGCTTGAGTATAAAAATGCTTGTTTGACTTAAATACAGTCAATCTTGGGTTTGTCTCTGTACCGAAGATCTTACCTCTTACTCTAGCTTTTCTTTGAGCGCGAAGTTTATTTTTTCTTTTTTGAATACTTTTTAACATCTACCGCTCCTTACTTACCAGCTGCTTTACCAGCTTTTCTGATGATCACTTCATCAGTATACTTCACACCTTTACCTTTATATGGCTCTGGTGGTCTGAAATCTCTAATCTCAGCAGCAGCTTGACCCACTGCTTGCTTATCTGTACCTTTTACAGTGATCACGTTTTTCTCAACTGTGATTTCAAGTCCCTCAGGGATATCAAAGTTAATATCATGTGAGTGACCCAATTGAAGGTTAAGTACTTTACCTTGAACAGCTGCTCTGTAACCAACACCATTGATCTCTAAAGATTTAGTGTATCCTTGGTCCAAACCAATGATGATATTGTTGAAAAGCGCTCTGTATGTTCCCCAGTACGCTGCATCTTGTTTTTCATCACCTTTTCTTTCAAAAGTCACTTCTGAACCATCAATACTGATCCCAACTCTACCATGAGTTTCAAGTCTCTTTTCAAGATTGCCTTTTTTAGCCACGAGAGTCGTACCGTCTAGTGATACTTCAATACCACTTGCCACAGTTACTGGTCTTTTTCCTATTCTTGACATCTTTTATTCCTTACCAAATACTACAGATTACTTCACCACCGATTCCACGTTTAAACGCTTCATCGTTAGCAAGAACACCTTGGCTTGTTGAAACAACCAAAGTACCGTAACCATTTTTAAATGTTCTAATCTCATCTTTACCTTGGTGAACACGTCTACCAGGCTTAGAGATTTTTTTGATCTCATTGATCACGCTTTTTTCATTCTCATCATATTTAAGAACTACTTTTATTGTTTTTTTGTTTCCATCTTCTTTTACTTTGTAACTCTCAAGGTAACCTTTGTCTACAAAAATAGATACGGTTGCTTCAATCGTGTTTGAGTGAAGAAGTGTTGTTACGTCTAGTCTTCTTTGCGCAGCATTTCTTATACGAGTAAGAGAGTCTGCAATTATGTCTGTCATCATCTTTTCTGCTCCTTACCAGCTTGCTTTACGCATACCAGGGATTAGACCTTCATTGGCCATTTTTCTTAAACACACACGACAAATACCGAAGTCTCTGTATACTGAGTGAGGTCTACCACAAATGTTACATCTTGTATATGCTTGCGTAGAGAATTTTGCTTTTCTCTTTTGCTTAGCTATCATTGATTTCTTAGCCATTAGTTCTCCCTTTAGCGAAAGGCATACCAAGCTTTTCTAAAAGCGTGAATGCTTGTTTATCATCTTCAGTACTTGTTACGATAGTGATGTTCATACCATGTGTCTTGATCACTTTATCAAATACAACCTCTGGGAACATCAATTGCTCTTGAAGACCGAAGTTGTAGTTACCACGCCCGTCAAAACCTTTTCTTGGTGTACCTCTAAAGTCTTTTACTCTTGGAAGAGCAATAGATACAAGTTTATCAAAGAAGTTATACATGTTTTCACCTCTAAGTGTTACTTTAATACCACTTGGAGCACCTTCTCTGGCTTTAAATCCTGCAACAGATTTTTTTGCATTCACGATGATCGCTTTTTGACCAGCGATCAGTGAGATAGTATCTGCCATATTTGCAATTAGCTTAGTGTCCTTACCTTCTTCACCGGCACCAACAGAGATAACTATCTTTTCAAGCTTCGGAGTCTGCATCGCATTTGTAACCCCACACTCTTCTCTGAGCGCAGGAACGATGTCATTGTACTTTTGCTTCATTCTACTCATAGGATTAACCCTCTACTTTTTTTACATTTGAGATATGGATCGGCATTTCTTTGTTCACAAATCCACCCTCTTTATTTTCTTCGCTTGGTTTTACAGCTTTTTTAGCTGTTTTACAACCTGCAACGATTACTGCATCTTTTTTTGTAAGTACTTGAAGAACTTCTCCAACTGTACCTTTGTCATCACCAGCGATAACCATTACCTGGTCACCTTTTTTGATCTTGAATGTTTTAGCCATTACCATACCTCCGGTGCAAGTGATACAATTTTCATAAAACCTGCATATCTTGTTTCACGACTTACAGGACCAAAGATACGTGTACCTATTGGCTCTCTTTTATCATCGATAATTACTGCTGCATTGTCGTCAAATCTGATAAGTGACCCATTTTCTCTCTGAATCTCTTTTTTAGTTCTAACAACAACTGCTTTAACAACTTTACCTTTTTTTACTTTTCCAGTAGGAAGTGCTTTCTTCACAGAAGCAACGATCACGTCACCTACTGATGCATATCTTCTTTTAGATCCACCAAGAACCTTGATACACATGATCTCTTTCGCACCAGAGTTATCTGCTACATTTAATCTTGTAAAACCTTGGATCATTACACTTCTCCTCTCTTCACGATTTCAAGAAGTCTGAAGCTTTTTGTTTTTGAAAGTGGTCTACATTCGATAGCGCTCACTGTATCTCCAACATTGATGTCGTTCTTCTCATCGTGAATAAGATATTTTTTAAATCTTTTTACAGTCTTGTGATATCTTGGGTGAAGAACTCTTCTTTCAACTAGAACAGTTGCAGTTTTTTCTCCAGCTTTTTTGATCACAGTACCTTGTATTTGTCTTTTTGGCATGTCTGACCCTTTACTTCGATCTAGCAGCAGTTAATGCTGTTTGAATTCTAGCGATATCTTTTTTCGCTACTCTTAACTCAGAAGTGTTTGTAAGCTGCATAGTCTTTTGCTTTGCATTTAACGTAAACAATTCAAGTTTTTTCTCTTTAAGCATTGCAGTAAGTTCTGCTTCACTTTTATCTTTTAAATCAATATAGTTCATTACTATCCTTTGAAGTGATAATTTTACACTTAAATGGCATTTTATGAATCGCAAGTGTTAACGCTGCTCTTGCAAGTGTTTCTTCAACGCCTGCCATTTCGAAAATAATTCTACCTGGCTTGATGTTCATTACCCATTTGTCAACTCCACCTTTACCTTTACCCATTCTTGTTTCAAGTGGTTTAGCTGTAAGTGGTTTGTCAGGGAAAACTCTGATCCAAGTTTTACCTGTTCTTGAAATTTTTCTAGTCATTGTAATACGCGCAGCTTCGATCTGTCTAGAATCGATTCTACCAGCTTCAGTTGCTTTGATCGCGATATCACCAAACTCAATTTTGTTACCTCTGAAAGATTTACCGCGGTTGCGGCCTTTCATCTGCTTTCTCCATTTAGTTCTTTTAGGCATTAGCATGATTATTCACCTCTTTTTCTAGATGGCTTTCTACCACCTTTTTTCTCTTCTTGTGGCTCAGCTTGGATACCTTTAGCAAGAACTTCACCTTTGAAGATCCAAACTTTAATACCAATGATTCCATAAGTCGTATGCGCTTCAGCAAAACCGTAATCGATCTTCGCTCTAAGTGTATGAAGAGGAACTCTACCCTCTAGGTACCACTCAGTTCTTGCCATTTCAGCACCACCAAGACGACCAGATACAGAGATCTTGATCCCTTTTGCACCTGATTTAAGTGCACCTTGGATCACTTTTTTCATTGCACGTCTAAACGCAACTCTTCTTTCAAGTTGTGTTGCAACATTTTCAGCTGCTAATTGACCTGAAGCTTGAGGACGCTTCTCTTCTTTGATGTTGATCGCTACATCTTTACCAAGCATTTTGATAAGTGTTGCTTTCAATTTTTCAATATCTGCACCTTTTTTCCCGATAATGATACCAGGTCTAGCCGTTACGATATTTACTCTTAACTTTTTTACTGTTCTTTCGATGATGATGTTAGAAACACCCGCATAGAAAAGTTCTTTTTTAAGGTATTTTCTGATTTTATGATCTTCTGCGATAAATTCAGGTGCTCTACCTTTTGCAGGGAACCATCTTGATTCCCAGTTTCTGTTGATTCCAAGTCTAAGACCTATAGGATTTACTTTTTGACCCATATTATGCGTCCTCCCCAGTTTTTTCAGCTACGCCAACTTCAACTAAAATGTGCGCTGTTGGTTTAATGATTCTAGAAGCTGTACCTCTAGCTCTTGGTCTCCATCTTTTCATTACCGCTGCTTTATCAACTCTACAAGAAGTGATCACCACTTCTTCTGGCTCAAAATCACCGTTAGCAACTGCAGATGCAATTACTTTAGAAACGATACCCGCTGCTTTATTAGGCATAAACTCAAGTGCTGCAAGAGCAAGCTCAGCATTCATACCCTGAACTTCTCTAGCGATAAGTCTAGCTTTAGTAGGTGATACTCTTACGAATTTTAATAATGCTCTACTCATAATTAACCTACCTTCTTCTGTACAGAACCTTTATGGCCCTTAAATGTTCTTGTTGGTGCAAATTCACCCAATTTGTAACCTACATGGTTTTCAGTTACAAATACTGGTACAAATTGTCTACCATTGTGAACGTTGATTGTCAAACCGATAAACTCAGGGAAGATCACTGATCTTCTTGACCAAGTTTTAATAGGTTTGTTTGAACCTTCTTCTTTTGCTTTAAGCACTTTTTTCATTAGGTGACCATCGATGAATGGACCTTTTTTTGTCGATCTTGCCATATCTTAGCCCCTTACTTTTTACGCTTAGAGATAATTAACTTATCACTAGCTTTTTTCTTACGAGTTTTAAACCCTTTAGCCGGAGTACCCCATGGAGATACTGGATGACGTCCTGAGTTTGTTTTACCTTCACCACCACCGTGTGGGTGATCGATAGGGTTCATCGCAGAACCACGTGTTTGTGGTCTGATACCAAGGTGTCTGCTTCTACCAGCTTTACCGATAACGATATTTGAGAAATCTTCGTTACCAACAGTACCGATTGTTGCAAGACATGCACCAAGTACATATCTCATTTCACCAGATGGAAGTCTAAGTGAAACGTATTTACCATCTCTACCCATGATCTGTGCATAACCACCCGCTGAACGTGCGATCTGACCACCATGACCAGGATTCAATTCAATGTTGTGAACCAATGTACCTACTGGGATGTTCATCAATTTCATTGCATTACCAGTCTTGATATCAAGTCCTGACTCAGCTGACATGATCTTATCACCTACATTAAGTCCTTTTGGTTGAAGTACATATCTTCTGTCACCATCAACATATTTGATAAGACAGATTCTACAGTTTCTGTATGGGTCGTACTCAACAGTTGCTACTGTACCTTCGATGTTAAATTTATTTCTTTTAAAATCGATGATTCTATATAGTTTTTTAGCACCTGCTTCTCTGTGACGAGAAGTGATTCTACCGTTACTGTTTCTACCTGCTGATCTCGGAAGATTCTTAAGTAGAGCTCTAACGCTTGCTTTAGCAGTGATATCACCACTGTCAAGGTTAGTCATATAACGACGAGAAGGTGTGGTTGGTTTATATGTTTTAATTGCCATCTTCTATCCTTATACCGCTAAACTTTCGATTTTTGCATCTTCTGGAAGCTTCACATAGAACTTTTTCAAGTCTGGTCTTTTTCCTTCAACGCCTCTAAATCTTTTCACTTTACCGTTTACTCTCATTGAGTTTACGCTAAGTGGATTGATCCCGAAGAACTCTTTAAATACTTCTTTAAGACCATTTTTAGTCATTCTTGGAGTCGTTTGAACTACGATGACACCATCTTCTTGAAGAGCCAAACTCTTCTCTGTATACATAATTGATTTAATATCTGTAATATCTGCCATCTTAAGCCTCTTTCGTCAATTTGTCAAATAGTGCTTTTTCAATCACAATTGAGTGATATGCAGCAGCAAGATAAGCATTAAGCTCATTTGATTCAATAAGATATGCGTTCTGAAGATTTCTGAATGCTAAGAAAGTCTTATCATCGATCATCTCTTTTACTACAAGTACATCTCTCTGCCCAAGCCCGTTCACGAATGCTGATGCATCTTTTGTTTTACCTGATGCGATCTCAATGTTGTCAACAACAAAAAGTCTTTCATTCGCTGCCATCTCTGCTAGAGCATGATAAAGCGCAAGTTTCTTTTGCTTTTTGTTCACTTTTTGGTCATAGTTTTTGTTTGTACTTGGACCAAATGCAACACCACCGCCTACAAATACAGGTGATCTTAATGAACCTGCTCTTGCACGTCCGCCACCTTTTTGAGCCCATGGCTTCTTACCACCACCGCTTACAGCAGATCTGTTCTTAGTCTGTGCAGTATTTGCTCGAAGACCTGCAGCATATGCTTTACAATAAAGGTAAAGGTTATGCGGGTGCACTTCCAAAAAAGACTGTGGAAGGTCTGTTGTTTTAATTACTGTTGTTTTCATTATTTAACTATCCTTACCAATCCTCTAGCCCCATTGTGACCAGGAATTGAACCTTTTAATACTAAGATACCGTTTTCAGCATCAAATGACATTACATCATTTTTAACAGTAACTTGTGTGTTACCATATTGTCCAGGCATTTTTTTACCAGGCATTACACGACCAGGCCACTCTGCGTTACCGATTGAACCGATTCTTCTACCAAATCTATGTCCGTGTGAACCAGGTCCACCACCAAAACCGTGACGCTTCATACCACCTTGGAAACCTCTACCTTTAGTATCAAGAGATGTTTTCACTACAGATGTTTCAGCCAATGCAGCCGTGCTAAGATCACCAGCTTCAGTACCTTCAGCCACTTCGATCGTCATAAATTTGTTAAACTCTTTAGATACACCGTATTTAGTCTGCTGACCTTCGATGCTCTTGTTAAGTTTTTTGCTAGAGTTATATGCAACAAGTGCTTTACCGTCTTCTCTCACTTCACAAACTTTCGTATCAATAACTTTAAGAAGTGTAACTGGAACAGCTGGTACGTCAACAGTTCTGCTCATACCAATTTTTTCTACAATAAATTCCATTTTCTACTCCTACTTATCCATTGATCTGATTTCAACTTCGATTTCAGGTGCTAGATCCAACTTCATAAGTGAATCGATAGTATCTGAAGTCGCCGAAACGATGTCGATCATTCTTCCATGAATTCTGATCTCAAACTGCTCACGTGAATCTTTGTTAACGTGTGGTGATTTAAGAACAGTATAACGCTTCAATTTAGTTGGCATTGGAATTGGCCCTCTAATCTCTGCACCTGTACGTTTAACTGCATCGATGATAGCAGCAACTGATCTGTCTAATACTCTGTGATCGTAAGCTTTAAGCTTTAATCTAATTTTTTCCATATTTTACCTTTAAAAGAACTCGTTAGTACGTGCCTAAACACAGGGGTTAAACCCTCTAACATAAATTTAGGAACGCGAATTATACCCAAAGTTTTTGAAAGGTGCAATACTTTTTAGTCTAAAAACGCTACAATATTGAAAAATATTTCCTTATAAAAAGGAAACTATGAGGCAGGACTGGTCATGGAATTACTCGAATATTATCAAAATCAGCGTTATAGCATTGTCAATTATGTTCCAAGAAAATGCCAATTGCCTCTCAAAGGTGACATCAACCTCTATGGTGCACGTGGTTCAGGGAAAACGACCATGATCCTTGATCTGATGCAAGAAGAGAATGAAGAGACGACACTCTATATAGACCTGGAAGATCCCAATTTGATATTCAACCCCCTTACGACTTTAGCACTCCAACATTACATCGACCGTGAGGGCATCACCTTGCTCATACTTGATCATTACAGGGAAGGCTATCTTCCTTCCTTCCCAAATGTGGAAAGGCTCATTGTTCTCTCACGCATACCGCTTCATCATAAAGAGTTTACTCCTGTCGAGCTTTTCCCTTTGGACTATGAAGAGTTTCTAGCCTTTGAGACCAGTGTTTCTCAGAGCAGTGGCTTTAATCACTTTCTACGCTCTGGTACCCTGCCAATGATCGCAAGGTCACAAAAAACAAATACCTTAGTAATGAAGAACTTTTTGAAAAGCGCTTTTGATGCCAATGAGCAGAAACTGCTTCTAGTACTCGCACAACACCATACCAAACACCTGACTACCCATCAGATCTACACCTTTGCAAAGGAAAAGTTTAAAGTCTCCAAGGACTGGCTTTACAAAACAATGAAGCTCTTTACTCAGGAGAAACTCGTTTTATTCATCGAAGACAGATATCAAAAATCCGGAAAAAAAATGTTGCTTTTTGACTTTGCATTTGCCAAGTACCTTACCCTAGGACAGCCTTTTATCTTACAGTTTGATACGATGATCGCCTTGGCGCTTATAAAACACGGCATTGAGGTACAGACACTCGGGGTACATGGATATGTAACAAAAAACGACGAACTGATCATACCTGCTCCATTTGAGAGTGAGGAGAGTCTCTGGGTAAAGTCCCAAGGCAAGTTCTCTATCTACAAAAAATACGGGATAAAAAAAGTGACCATTGTCACAGTGGCCAATACCTACGACTATCATATAGAAAAGCTCTACTTTGAAGCGATCCCTTTTAATGAATGGAGTGTCATCAATGCTGAAGAGTAATATAAGCTAGCTTTAGCTAAAATTTCGATGCCTCTTTTCAGACCTGTGCAACGGAACTGAAAGACAACGGGTCAGGACGGGAACGTAGCAGCCCACCTTTCTTTACTGTGTGCCGCAGGGATCTGGGGAGGGGTGTTAATAATCTACGTAATATCTTCAAACAACAATCATAACTATAACCTGAGCCAAGGGCGAAGCTTTAGTGAGATGAATTGAAAGATTAGCTTTGCTGATTTTCAAGAAGACAATGATAGAGAGGTGGCCGAGTGGTCGAAGGCGCACGACTGGAACTCGTGTATGGGGAAACTCATCGAGGGTTCGAATCCCTTCCTCTCTGCCAGACACTACTTTTC
>NZ_JAQIBC010000012.1 GCF_030347995.1 Sulfurovum xiamenensis | reverse complement strand
TTTAATTAAATTCAAATATGGAATAATCTTCACATGAAAAGAATAAAACAAGAACAAATTGCAGATTTACTTAGCATTTCTCAGTCTAATGTTTCAAAAAAACTAAGAAGTAACTCTTTTAAAGGTCATGAAATGGAAAAGATATTAGAAGAATTCAAAGTTCCTATATCTATTTTCTTTAGTCCTGAATCACAAGAAAAATACCTTGGTAAATCATACCTACAACACAATACTAACACCAAAAAACACACCTAGCAAGGTTTAAGGGAGGGCAATAAAAACCATGAAATCACAGGCAGAACAGCAATACTACACGATACTTAAAGCAAACATGATAAGCAAATGTGACGGTCTTAACTATAAGTGGACCGCTTATTATTCAACACTTTTGAATATCGGTGGAAGAAACCCGGAGCAAGTCATAAGGAACTTCTTCAACGATGATCTAAAACGCTTTAACCAGGAACAGTTATCAACCATACTTTATGATCTTGAAGATTTCGCACACATTAAACCGTTCAGCGAAAGTGAACTTAAAACAAAAACACTTGAAGCCATGACAGAGATAGGACATATCACACAAAAGATAACAGAGTGCCTTAACGGTAATGATGAGATAGAAAAGCATGAGATTGACTGTATCGACATTAGGTCATTAAAAAGCGTTGTTGATCATCTTTATTATGGAGTGATTGAGACTAAAGCTAATTTGTAAATCTCTTGAAGCCCATTACGATGGGTTTTGAGAGGTTGGCTTACCAACCAAAGCTAACCAACCTCAAGTTTTAACACGCTGTTACACAAAGGTAACTCTACATTTTACCATGTGTTTAATAAAAGCATTTTTCAGAGTCGTTGCTTTACTACTCCCATAGTAGGCGACTCTTCTGAAAAGTATTAATTCTATGGGAGAATTATCATGAACTACAAACAAGATCAAAAACCACTTAAAAACTACAGACTTACTGGCATGAGAAAAAAAGCTTTACAAATGATGCAAGGCGGTATTAGACTGTCTGAACTTAAAGGCTTACGTATGGGATTAGGAAGTAGCCTAAGAACGAGAATTTCAGAATTACGTGCTATGGGATACGATATTAGAGATGAGTTCGTAAAAGCTCCATCAGGTGCAAGATTTAAAGAGTATTTTATGGTGGTGTCGAAATGAGTGTAAACATAGAAAGAGCATTACTCGGTAGCTTTCTTTGGTCAAATGATCTTGGAATGGATACAAAAGATGCATTCATACTGGATACAAGCCTATTCACAAGCGATGACAGAAAACTCATAGCTTCAAAGATCAATGAAACTACAGATACAGAAGATAGGTTCTACAGCCTTTTAAATATGGAGATAGAGCAAACTTCATCACACGAATGGATGGAAATTGCTGCCTTAACTCCATTCATATTCAGTTTATCAAAGAGATATCATGAATACCTTATTGAGAAAAGAAATGATCGCATCATTTTAGGAGTTGCATAATGGAAAACACTATAAGAAAAAGACAAAAAAAGAGATATACACAGGTGTCAAACATGGTATTAAATGATGAAAACTTATCTCTAAAAGCTAAAGGTCTTTATGCATTTATGGATAGTAAGCCTGAAGGATGGAATTTTACGATTAAGTCTATTTCTACACAGGTAAAAGATGGAATTGACAGTGTAAAAAGTGCATTAAAAGAGCTTAAAAATGCAGGATACATTCAGTATAGAAAGTTGTCAAATGGTACTGGAATTTATGAATTATTCGACGAGCCAAAAGTGGAAAATCAGACAGCCAAAAGTGGAAAACCCTCATGTGGAAAACCCTCATGTGGAAAATCCACTCGTATTAATAATACTAATATAGAGAATAAACTTATTAGAGATAATAGGCACACAGACATTGACTTCAAAGTTTTAATTGCAAAGCTAAGAGAAAAAGCTCATTTTAAAAGCAAGATTAAAAATACAGATGAAGAGTATGAAGCATATTTAGACATAGAAAACAAATCAAATATCCTTAGTGATTATTTAGATCATCAGAGAGAAGAGCAGAAATACTCTAAGAACTTTCACAACTTCTTGCTTGACTACAACACAAAGTCATTATCAGAACAGGTATCAGATGTGGAGGTAAGATTATGGAGCTAAAACAAAAAGCAGAAATGGCACTGTCTCTAAGAAACAGATACGCAAGTGCATACCAGGCAGGAGATATCGCAGAAGGGAAAAAACTAGAGCATGAGTACCTGACACTTAGACTAGAAGTTTTGAATGAAGTAAACACTGAGATAAAAAGACAGAGATCTATCCCGGTAAGACTTATCAAGCAAGAAGTGGCAAACATGCCTAAAAGACCAAAGAGAGAAACAGGTATAAGAAGCCTTGACTATGCACTTGTTACAGAAAGACAGGCAATGTTGAATCATAGAGGCGGTTTCTCCTTAGGAAACTACATTCAGATCGCAGGAAGCAGGGGTGCAGGAAAATCTTCACTCATGCTAAAGATCATGACATCACTTAGCAACCATGAGCGTGTAAGTTGGTTTGACTTTGAGATGGGAAAAAAGAGAGTGACAGAAAAACTTGAAGACTTCGAACATAATGAAGATAACCTGCTTTACTACAACTCAAGTAGAGATTTGGATGATGTGGTCTCGGAGATAAAACTTCTTAACGCAAGTGGTGTAAATCATTTTGTGATCGATTCAACTATGAAGCTTAATATCAAAGGTGTAAGTGACAGATACGAAAGATATTCGCTTATCTCACAAAACCTGTCTGAGCTTACAAGCACACTTGGAATAAATATCTACATCATCAACCAGATAAGCCAAAGTTCAGAGCGTGACGGTGTACTTGCTATCAAACATGGTAACGATGCAGAGTATGACGCAGACTACATCATCTACATTCTGAAAATGAAACTTGTTGAAAATGGAAAAGTGAAAAAAGATGAGTTCGGCATGGATCTCTTTAACGAGGACATGAGAATCATTAAATGCACAAAGAACCGTGAGGATGACAGGTTATTCACAATCGAATTGAATAAGAGTGAGATATTCGGTATTGAGCCTGAAGTTTATGAGTATGAGGAGACAGCATGAGTCAATCAAAAAAACACTCCCATTACGAGGCAGCCACAAACCAAATAACAGGCATCATAATTGGCTGGTGCTTGGTTTATTTTGCATTTCCAATCATGGGCGTGGTTGTTTCAGTAGAGCAGGCAACGGGATCATCGTTTATGTTCTTTATAGCGTCATACACAAGATCGTACACGATACGAAGAGTATTCAATAAGATTGGATCGAAAGCATGAAAATACTAAACCTTTACGCAGGCATAGGCGGAAATAGGAAACTATGGGGAGATGAGCATGAGATAACTGCGGTTGAATACAATGAAGATATTGCAAAAGTATATAAAGACTTGTATCAAAATGACAATGTAGTAGTATGTGATGCACATCAGTATTTAATAGACCACTACAAAGAATTTGATTTTATTTGGGCTTCACCACCATGCCCAACTCACTCAGATATTAGAAGGTGTGGAGTCCACTCAGGGCAGTATGAAGCGTTATACCCTGATATGACATTGTATCAGCAGATAATACTATTACAGAATTTTGCACCAAAAGATACTAAGTTTGTGATTGAAAACGTAAAGCCATATTATGACTATCTTATTAAGCCACAAGTAATACTTCATAGGCATCCATTTTGGAGCAATTTCAATATACCAATGATTGATATTGAAGATGATAGGAAGCATGAATCAATTAATGGATCAGGATCTGTATATGGGGTAAGCCTGGACAAGTATGACATATCAAACAAGAGACAGATATTGAGGAATATGGTTAATCCTGAGGTTGGAAAATATATTCTTGATGTTGCTATGGATACCGTTAAATATAAGCAGGGTGGTCTATTTGATTTTATAGGAGAAACAGCATGAAGATACTAAACATATTCAAACCAAAACCATTCAAACCATCAGTAATAGGAAAAATTATAAGGAGAAAAATATGACAGATAGACTAGGAAATTTGATTAAAATCGGTGACACGATCAAAAACAAAGGCGGAATGAAAGGAATCATCAAAAACATTTGTGGTGTGACACGCATTTGTGTTGAGGACAGTCAAGGCAGAATCATTCAGACATTGAAACTGAATGAGGTTAATTTAGAAAATTTTGAAAAAGTATCATAAGGAGAGCATGGATGACTATAGGATTCGTAAGACAAAAAGAAGAAGAGATCAACAACCAAATGGTTAAATGGCTTGAGTTATCCGTAAGGATACCTATCGGAAGCTTCAGTGCAACCATGTCAAAGGTGAAAGATAAAAAAGAAAGTAACAGTCCAGATTACAATGTATACTGGAGTCCAAACAGAAAAGGTGAAAGCTTTGACCGTGTAAAGATAGGGTCTCTTTGGATGAAGAAGTCAGAGAAAGGTAATGAATATATGAGTGGGTACCTTGAAAGTCCATTGTTCCAAAACGGAAAAATATACATTGCTATAGTCAAATATACACCATCTGAAGGTATGCCTGTTCAACCGATCTTATACAACATACTCTGGAGCAATGATAATTTCACAAAGAGTAATCAAAGTCAAAGCAATGAACCTGAAAGCAGCTATGCAGGACCAACCACTCACAATGGAATTCCGGTTGAATATGAGGGCACAGGTATCAATAGTGAAGATGATATTCCTTTTTAGGATATGAAATGAGAATGACAAAAACAGCTGCAGAAAAAGCAAAAAAGAAAACCAATAAAGAGCTTTTGGAAGAGGCGAAAGAGATTCTTAGCAATATAGACAAAAAAGTGAAGTTCGCACTAAAACAAAAGGATCTATATGAAATGCAAAAAGCACTTAGAGAGATAAGGTTCATGTTATGACTAAACATATACCCATAGAATACGAAGAACAGCATGCATTGGTCCAGTGGCTAACCATAAACCGTATAATGCACTTTGCACCGGTCAATGAGAATAATACCCATAAGCAAAACAGAAAGTATGCAATGATCGCTGAACAGAAAGCAAAAGCGGTCGGTAAACGAAAGGGAGTATCAGACCTCATAGTCATGCTCCCAAACAAAATACTCTTCATTGAGATGAAACGCAGGCCAAAGATACTAAAAAGCGGTCAAAGGTCTATCTCCCATACAAAGGTGAGTAAAGAGCAGTATGATTTCTTAACAAAAGTAAACGGGTTCGAGTACGCAGAAGGGATGGTGTGCTATGGGCGTGAAGAGGCAATAGAGTTTATAAAATCTCACAAGGAGGGATAATGAGAACATGTGGATACAGCGAGTGTGGAAAGAGTATAGAGCATTTACCAACAAATTACAAATACTGCTGTATTCCTCATAGGCAGAAACACGCGAACGATCTATGGTGCGAAAAGAATAAGAAGCCCAGGAACTGTAATGTGTGCGGAAAGCCATATGACTGGCTAGAAAGAAACAGAAGCCATCAGTGTTCTGAAGATTGTGAGTTAAAACAGAAGAATAAGACTGAAAGAAAAAAGTACTACTTCAAGACAGAGAAAAAAGACTGTACTAGGTGTGGTGCCAAAATACCTTTGGTTGGTAGAAACACCTGCACAAGGTGCTATACCATTGAAAAAGAACTTACTAAATACAAAAGGAGGTTCAAGTGAGCATAGAAAAGATTCAAAAAACTCTCTCTGAGGCATCATGCGACATTATGCGTGGTAAAGTAGGCGGACTGGCTATCGTATGGGTAGATCATAACGGTGATACAAAGTCGGCATATGGTATCAATGACAACATAAGTTCATTTGAGCTTTTAGGTGCAGTTGAAATGCTTAAAACAAGAGTTCTTCACGGTACGATTGAATTTTCTGAATTGAGTGAGGATGATGACGATGAGTAAGCTTACACAAAAGCAGAAAAGATTCTGTGAAGAGTACCTTATTGATCTAAATGCTACACAGGCTGCAATACGTGCCGGGTACAGTGAAAATACTGCAAAAGAAATGGGATATGAAAACCTCACGAAACCTCACATAGCTAATTTTATATCAGAGAAACAAAAAGAAGTACGCGATAGAAACGAAATAACGGTTGATTTTGTGGTGAACGGAATTAGAGACATAGCAGTACTAGGGGAGCATGAAAATAACCGTTTAAAAGCCTATGAGATACTTGGAAAACATTTAGGAATTTATGAAAAGGACAACTCACAAAAGAACAACGACATCATCGTGGTAGGTATGCCAAAGGTAGACGGTGAGCGCAAGGATTGACCTGTCTGGACTGCCAAACATAACCAATGATGTTTACGTTCCCTACTATTATAATGTATCAAGGTACTTGGTTTTATACGGTGGTGCAGGTAGCGGTAAATCCGTATTCGTAGCACAAAAGATCGTATTTAGGTTACTCACAGAAAGTAATCATAGGTTTCTTGTGGTCAGAAAGGTTGAAAAGACACTCAGAGACAGTGCCAGGGATGAGATCATCGGTGCCATTAAATCAATGGGTGTGGACCATCTTTTTCACTACTCTGAATCACCCACCGGTGAGATGACCATCAAGTGTCCAAATAACAGCACGATCATATTCAGAGGCCTTGATAACAAAGAGAAGATGAAATCCATCAAGGATGTTACAGCCATATGGATAGAAGAAGCATCTGAACTTACACTGGATGACTTCACACAGCTTGACCTCAGGCTAAGGGGTGAACATTTAACTAACTACAAGCAGATCATTCTAAGCTTCAACCCTATCTCATCAACACACTGGCTAAAAGTACGTTTCTTTGACAATAAAGATGCAAATGCAACCATACTTCATACTACATACATGGACAATAGATTCATTGACAGTGAGTATGTCCGTATTCTTGAAAGCCTAAAAATAACCAATAAAACATATTATGATATCTATGCACTTGGTAAGTGGGGTGTACTTAAAGGACTTATTTATACAGACTACAAGATCATTGATTCATTGCCAAAAGATGCAGAGATACACAGATACGGTCTTGACTTTGGTTTTAACCACCCTATGGCACTCACAGAGATTATGATCGATGGTAATAATCTTTATATTGATGAAGTGTTTTACAGATCAGAGGCCACCACTTCAGAGATGATCAGAACCGTAAAACAGACACACCCACATATCATGTCAATACTTGGCCGGGCAGATGCTGCAGAGCCTGACAGGATAAAAGAGTTAAGGAGTGCAGGGTTCAATGTTACCAAAGCGATAAAGAATGTAGCAGCAGGTATTGACAAGGTGAAGTCATACAATATCTATGTCACAAAAAACAGTACCAACATCATTAATGAGTTCAACCTGTACTCATGGAAGCTTGACAAGGCAGATAACCCACTCGATGAACCGATCAAGCTGAATGATGATGCAATGGACTCTATACGTTATGCAGTATTCACAGAGAAGCCATTACAGATCAAACCGACACTCAATACCCACGCTTTCTTCTAATTTTAGATTTACATAAATTGTGAGTTAAAGTGGAAAGCAAAAAGGCATCTCATGTCCGTACCTGAATTCAAGATCAAAGATACCACAGTCATAGCACAATCAAAAAAATGTAACGATGTTTATGTGGGGGCCAATAGAGTTCAGGAATACCTTATCAAGTCAAACAGTGAAAGCACAATTGAATTCAATTCAAGAAAAAGCATTGCTTCATGCGGTACGACTTTTAAAAAAGGCATCAACTCCATTGTAGATATCCTTTTTAAAACTGAGATCACCATAGATGAGAAAGTATCGCCAAAGCTAACCAAATACTACGAAACGGCAGATGGTAAACAATCACTCAATAAAATAGCAAAAACACTTCTGAAACAACTTCTGTTGTCAAACAAGGTCTATGTATTGGTGTGGACCCCGGTCAATGATGCCAAGAATGCAAAAGAAGAAGAGCAGAAGGGCATCAGGCCGTATATTGAGATCATTACCCGTGACCGCGTTATGGATAATATCCTGAAGCGTGACAGTCTTGGAAATATTGTACACATTGCCATTGCAGGGAGCTATGTAGAGAGTGAAACAAGGTATGAAACTAAAACAAACAATGAATATCGTGTCTATTTCAATGACGGCATCACGGAGATATTCAGAGAGACAAAAGACGGGGTAAGTCTATACCAAACGGTACAATCAGAAGTTGAAGAGCTGAATATCATAGAGCTTACAATGGATGAAGTAAACGACATACCGAACTTCATCAATGAGGCAAACTATCAACTGCAGCATTACAATATAGAAAGCGCAAAAGACAGCTACAATAAAAAACTGGCATTCCCTTTCGTGGTAACTTGGGGGATGATGTCAAATAGTTCAGGTATCGCCACAGAGAAAACCGATGATAACGGAAATACCATACAGGTGGTTGAGTTCCAGGCCAATAAGGGTATAGACTTTAGCGTTCATCCAGAGACCGGTGCAAAGCTTGGTGATGTAGAGATCAAAGAGCTTGACGGTAATGCGGATACGATACTCAAAACAACGCTTGAAGATAAGAAACTGGCCATATTGGACGGGTTTATCAAGTTCTTCACAGAATCATCCGGGAATAAAACAGTTGAGCAATCAGAGAGTGAAAGAACTGCCGGAGAGAGCATGGCCGCTTCATTATCTCAGGATATGGAACACTATCTAAACAGGATCCATGACCTTATGTGCAAATTCGCAGGCGAAAAAACAGAAGGGTATATTTCTACCAATAAAGAGTTCATTGATTCAGGGCTCACGGATATTGTCTATAAGATGCTTAGTGATCTATACATGGATGAGACCATAGACCGCGAAGCATTCCTCACAGAGATTCAAAGCTACGGACTGCTAAAAACGATAGACATTCAAAAGCTCAAAGACAGGCTCACAGCTAACGGTGTGTCATAATGACAGATATTGAAAGGTACCACCTTCTTTTAAGATATGAAGCACTTGCGAGTCAACTGAAGCTTGACGGTCTTACATCTTATGAGAGATCGATACTTGATACACTTGACAAGGTTATATCTGCATTCGTAACATCAGAGGATATGACAGAGCTTCAAAGAAGAAGGTTACTTACTAAACTGATCACGGAAGAACTGGACCCGGTATACAAAACACTGTCAGACAATCTGCTTGCTGAAATGGCAATAGTGGCAGGAATTTCAGCTTCATATGTTTCATCACTGTATTTAGATACACCTATAGACAAGGCTATGAAGTTCAATGCTAAGACACTGATACACGGCTATGAACTTGGAGACATACTTAAAACCAATAATAGTGACCATATAAAGCAGTTTAAACGGATCATCGCTCTTGGGATATCCGAGGGTAAACATAGCAGCGTTGTAGCAAGAGAGCTGAGACAGTCCACCGATAAAAGACTATCACATATTGATAAGACGATCATCCAAAGTGCTATGGCAAAAGCTCGTGAAGATGCCAAAGAGGACACATTTAATGAACTTGAAAAGCAGGATATTATTAAAGGGTATGAATTTGTAGCCACGCTTGAAGTCAATACCTGTGCAATATGCCGTGAATTGGACGGGAAGAAATGGAAAAGGCTAAAGGATATCAAACCTGACCAAAAGCCAAAGATACACTTTAGATGCAGATGCACACTTGCACCGATATCTAAAAATGTTCAACAAAGAGCAGGACAGCAATACTTTACCACAGAAGAAGGTACTAAAAAGAATGGTTCTGTGTTTCCAAATATAAACTACTACGAATGGCTAGACCTTCAGCCAAAAGAAGTGCAAAAAATAGTCAAGTCAAACAAACATATCTCTCTCAAAGAATTTAACTACCTTATCAATCTGTAACTTTTTAAAAATCTAAATTGTGAGTCATAGTGTGAGCATTGAGCCTGTAGGCCAAAATCACACAAAGGACAATTATGTTTGAAAAACTTCTAGGGTTAGTCGGAGACAATGCGGAAGCAAAAGCGGAGATCGGCGCCATTGCTGCATTGATCAAGAACAATGATGAACAAAAACAATCAACAATTGATAGCCTTCAATCACAGTTTGATAGCGTGAAAGAAGAAAAAGACAGATACAAACTCGGCAATCAGCTTGTCAAGAAAGCGTTGGGGATTGAGAAGATCGATGATGAGACAGTCAAAGAGAAGCTCAAAGAACTTTCAGGGAATGACAAGACTTCAAAGGACATTCAGGAACTTACTCAGGCATTGGCCGGGAAAGATGATGAGATCAAAAACATCAAGACTGAATATGAGGAACGTTTTAACACAATGAGAGTAGATGCAGAACTTGCAAAAGCAATAGATGCAAACTCTGATGTCTTGGTTGATGACCCACTTATCAGAAGTGCGTTCAGAGACCTTGTGTCTAAAAACGTGGGAGTAGTCGGTGAGGGTATTTCGCCTTTTACGGTTGTTGGTGATCAGAGAGTGCCAGTGGTGCATGACGGTAAAGCACAGAGCGTGACCGATTATGTGAAAACAGTTCTTTCAGGGGAGCAGTATGCATCATTCCGAAAAACAAGCACAAAGAATAGTCCTGGACCTTCAGGCGGTGGCGGTAATCCAGAAACAGATGTCAAGAAAATGACACCTTCTGAGAAATTCGCCCATTATCAACAAAAAGCGCAAGGAGCTAACTAATGGCAATGGTATTTAACAACGAGGTTGTAACACTGATCGCTATGGATCAGATCAAAGACAATCTTTTAATGGCACAAACAGCAACAAACGGGGCAATCGAAGTAGGAGAGTCTATCCACAAGGGTGACTTCCTACAGTCTACTATCTTTGATTCACTGGGTGAAGCATCAAGAAGAGACCCGACAGTAGACACGGCTGCAACTCCAAAGAGACTTTCAAATTTGGAGCAAACAGATGTAAAACTCTACTTTAAAGAGTTGGTATTTGCAACTTACACAGAACTTGCAAGATACGGTACATCAATGGAAGCAATGCAAACAAAGCTTGGTGAAGAGATCGGTAATGCGGTCACTAGATACATCCTTAAAAGAGCGTTGATCTCTTTGGTAGCTGCGATTGGTACAGAGGCAGACAGCGTACACACAACATCTGTATTGAATACCATTACGATCAATGACCTTAATATGGGTGTATTCAAGTTCGGTGACAAGAGCGCGGATATCGTGACATTCGTATCGCCTTCAATCGTGGTATCTAAGTTGATCGACGGCTCACTTAATTCAAGTGGTGACCAAATCTCTTACGGTGCAGTGTATCAAGGCGAAACAGGAACACTTGGAAGAAGCCTATGGATGGTTGATTCGGATGCATTGACAACGACTGTAAACAAAGTCCTTGGGCTTGCAGCAGGTGCGATCATGATCGATGAATCAGAAGCTATCCGTTTCTTCTCACAAGAAAGCGTTGTGAATGAGAATGCAGGTATGTACCTAAGAGAAGAGGGAGCATATACACTCAAAATCAAAGGGTTCAAATATGTTTCAACTCAAGGTGCAAACCCTACAGATGCGACACTTGGTGCGGCAGCTTCATGGGCGTTGGTAGGTGACAGAAAAGGCAGTGCAGGCGTACTTATCAAAGCATCGGCGGTGTAATCATGGTAATTATCTATAGCACACACAAAATTGAAGGGTTGGAGGGAATTTTCTCTAATCCTGAATTATATGATGTTCCTGATATGAAGGCGACTAAAGTCATTACAGATGATGAAAAGATTCGTGACGACTATGAAAAGCTTGAAATTGATGTTGAATTCGTTGAGTTTGAAGAAGCAAAGGCTGATGGTGATGATGAGGCTGTAAAGCTTGAATTGCTTAAAACTGAAGCTGTTGAACTTGGTGTTGAATTCTCACCTAATATCGGATATGCGACTCTATTAAAAAGAGTTGAAGAAGCAAAGGCTAAGTAATGGTAGTTTACCCACTTGACGGATGGAACACTTTTATAGATGTTGCAGATGCCACAACAAGGCTTACAGAGCTTGGAAGTGGTAGTAAGTGGGATCCATTAACTACTGCCGAAAAAGAAGCAATGCTTCATAAAAGTGCAGCGATCATCAATGCAACATGTAATCTAAACACGACATGTCAATTCGATGTGGCACAGGTTCTTTTAATTCAGGGCGATCTTGAAAATAACGGTAAATATCTATCTATGACAGATACAAGCGTTAAATACAAGAGTGCCAAAGTGGGTTCACTTGATGTCGAGTACAACCTGACTGAAAGCGGTGAGGTTTTATTACCTCCAGTGGTCAAGTCATTGTTATCTTCATGCCTGAAAAACTCATCAGTACCTATGGCAAAAGGATTCACCCTTGCTTAGTGATGACCTGAGAATACTTTCGTCAGAGATGATCGAAGAGTTTGGAGATACCGGGCTTTTTGTTCTTGATGATGTGGTACCTGATTCAATCACTGGCGAAACGGTGGGTGTACCTTCAGAGGTATCAGTAACATATTTCAGAGAGTTCTATAAGACTAAAGACCTGATAGAGAACTTGATCATTGCAGGTGATGCACAGATTTTGTTTGTAAGCGATACGAAACCAAAGAAGAGTTGGAAGTTTAAAGACTCTGACGGTGATCAGTGGTCCATCATAGACATTATACCAACAGAGGTACAAGGTGTGAAAGTCGTGTACAAGGCACAGGTTAGAAAATGACACTGCTTCAAGAGTTTGATTTTGAGGTAGATAAAGACATCAAGGAAGTGGCTTCAAAGGTTGTTGAGTTTCATGGCGATCTTATCAAAGCCTCACCCGTAGATACCGGGGAGTTTAGAGATGCATGGGAGTTGATACCTAACGGGAAGCTATCATGGACCATCTTTAACCCTCAGAGCTATTCGAGCATACTTTGGGCAGGCAGAAAAGTGATTAATGACAGAACCTATGGTTCAGAACAATGGCCGGAAGGCGGTGAGCCAATGGTTGACAAACTAAGAGAGGATTTATCTAAATGACACCATTCGATCATTACAAGAATGTTGCAGAGTTTGTGAAAGCAAATTGGACTGCAACACCTTTTTTTATGCATGGTGAAGTGATAGAGCAGGAGCCTCCTTTTATTGTCCTTGACATTTATCCGCTTGGCATATCGCCCAACTATTCAGAGAAACAGAACGTACACGGTGCAAAAATATCGTGCTACGAAAAGAACAGAGGGAAAACGCACAAACTCATTAGTGATGTGCAAGAGGTGTTCAGTGGTACACGTGCAGGGAGTATTTATCTTGAAGAGGTAAGAACAGAAGGACCTATCACGGAACTTGAAACCGATCTCTATGAAGGGATCGTTAAATTCACAACAAGGAGCTAAACAATGGCTATTGAAAAAGTAAATTTGGCTGATGCAACCATCAGTATTAACGCAAAGAGTAACGCGGCAGCAGTTGAAGTGATCACATGTCTGGTTGGGGAACTTTCATTCTCAAAAGGTGAGAGAGAGTTCGTAACAGAGGCATGTCATACTGGAGAGTCTACAGGTACAGGAATCAAGAGATACCCAGAGGGTGAGTTTACCATCATCTTTGACAGTTCAAATACATACGGGGCACAAGTGATGTTAGAGGCTGCATTGAACCATACAGGAGACTTTGCAAACGACAACACGCTTGAGTTTGAGATCGAGTTCAACAACAAAAAGACAGAGCTTGGAAGCGGTGCATTGATGAAAACAGAAATGCTTATCGGTTCATTTACTGCGAATATCACAGCACAGGGTGATTCAAAGATCACTTGTAGATATAAGCAAATGACAGACTACACGTTGACCGCAGCAGCGTAATCATTAGGGCATTGATTGTGTGTGGTCCATGCCCTTACCAATTACACACACTTAACCAATAAATTACAGGAGTCACACACATGGCGAAAATTCAACCATCTTTAAAACTAAAACTTGACATTCTCGATGAGGATGGAAAAGTAACCAAAACATTCAATGTCACTTACCGGGACCTTAACAAAAGGGAACTTAGAAAAGTAGGTGAAAGCAACAAAGAGATCATGGATCTTTTCTCTAAAGCGAAAACACTTGCATCGAGTGCCGATACACTGAATAAGAAGATCGAAGCACTCAAAGATGAGGGTGATTCAAACGGTGTTATCAAAACGGCTGAAAAGCTTGAAAAGATATACAAAGATCAAGACGCGATAGATGCAAAATTCGAGGAGCTTGGTGGTTATGACAAATTGCTTGAAGCTTCAAAAGCGACATTTGAAATTGCAGTAGGCGGTTCAGACAAAGAAGCACTTGCTGAGTTTGCAGAAAATGAACTTGATTACGGTCAGGTACTTGATGCACTTGCAGAAGATGCTAAGGACAGCCGGGGAAAGCAGCGTTAGAGATCGTTGAGTTTTTACGAAACTCACGAAATGAGGAGTACCCACCTGAATGGGATGAGTACCGGACAATGATAGCCAATATCTGTATGGCAGTAGTGCCTACAAGTACAGGCATGAGCGTATCGTTTCTATATGAAAGTGCCAAAGATACGCTTAGATGGCATAGATTGAGCGTACAGAAGCACATTGGAACAGTGATGAGTATAGGCAATATGCTTTTTATGGATGATAAATCTTATGGAGAGATGAGAACAAAGTCATCTGCTACAAAAGCATTCACGGGTGATGATATCGACAAGATGGCACAAGCAATACAAAGGACCAAAAGTGGCAACGATCAGAATAACGGTTGAAGGTAGAAACGCAGAATCAACTTTAAGACGTATAAGATCAGCAGTGGATCAGACTGACAGGTCTTTTGGTCGTGTTACGAAGTCAACTGGCCTGTTTTCATTAGCTACTCAAAGACTCGGAACAATCCTGTCAGGGCTAGGGTTTGGATATATGACAAAACAGATCATAGATATGGCAGACTCATACAAACTTCTTTCCGGGCAAATAGCAGTCGTTACAAATTCAAACAGAGAGCTTATGGCTGCGCAATCAGAGCTTTTTAATATTTCCCAAAGAACAAGAACGGAACTTGAAGCAACAACAAAACTTTATACATCACTTGATATGTCTTTAGAAAGAATGGGTAAATCTCAGGCAGATGCACTAAAGACAACTGAATTGGTGAATAAAGCTATAGCCATATCTGGTTCAAGTGTTATGGAGGCAGCGGCCTCTGTAACACAACTTGGTCAGGCATTTGCATCAGGCAAGCTGCAAGGAGATGAGCTTAGATCATTGATGGAAAATGCAAAAGGTCTTACAAAGGCGATTGCGGATGGTATGGGAGTAGCAGTAGGTAGTCTTAAGACACTCGGTGAAGAGGGAAAGATAACTGCCAATGTACTTTATGATGCTCTTCAGAAAAGTGCGGATTCTATAAGCGATAAATTCTCAAAAATACCTCTTACAGTAGGACAATCATTAACACAGGTAAGCAACTCAATAACACTTCTTATAGGAGATGCTGATAGGGTACTTGGTGGAACCGATGGACTTGCAGGAACATTTAGCAAAATATCCAAATTCATAAGCGATAACCGTTTTGAGATAATAGAATTCGGACGTGATGTTTACAGGGTATTCCAACTTATGGGAACCGGTATTATTGCCGTTGGAAACACTGTAGAGATAGCTATGCTTGAGGCTACAAAGTTTATAGGAGATAGTATAAACTGGATCGCTGATGGATGGGATGCTATGACTGTAGGTCTAAAGAATGTATTTAAAAAAGCGATTGACTTTATTGGAGAATCTTTTTACTCAGGCATAAACTATATGCTAGGGCTTGTTGAGGATTATATAAAAGGGGTAGGGTCCATTATTGACAAGATACCAGGAGTAGATAATCCTTTTAAAAGTATTAATTTGTCAATAGGAGAGTATAAGTCTGTCATAGAAGAGGCTAAAAGAAATACAGAAGACCTTATTAATCTTGACTGGACCAAATCAAATCTTGAAGAGGCATATGCTACACAGAATAAAATTCTAAAGGCCACAAGTGAGTTATGGGATGATATAGCTAAAAATACAACAAAGGCGTCTAAAGTGTTTTCTCCTTCAACTATCGGAAGTAAGCCAACTGAAATTAATAATGCAGAACTGTCAAAAGAGGCTAAAAAAGCAGCAAAAACAGCACAAAAAGAATGGGATAAAGCGCTTGATCACGTAAAAGGTCAAGCCAAAGAGATGGGTGATCAACTTGAATATGAGGCTAAAAGATTCACAGACTCTATACGTTCAGGATTCTATTCTCTTCTAAATGGAGACCTTAGTAATGCAGTTGGAAGCTTTTTTGGTGATAGTATTACTAAATTGACAGAAGATATAGGCGGATTGTTCGGCGGTATTGTAGGTGGGGTATTAGACTTTGGAATAGGATTATTAAATGGACTATTCAGCAGTGAAGCCCCACCACCACCAGTACTCGAAGACATCGCAAAAACATCAGACTCAATGGCAAACTCTTTGGCGCACATTGAAGATGCACAGTATCCAATGTTACAGCTTACAAGAGACATGAAGGGGTATTTAAGCATCATAGCAAATTCATTCGGTGCGATAGAGAATTCATTGCTTAGAAGTAACATTGACTTTTCAGGTGCTTTTTACAAGCCTACTACCAAGTCAGGAGCAATGGGGCTCTCTTCAAAAGACTACTCACTTTTTGGAACAACACTTGACTTTGAAGCGGCAACCATAGCCGAGATCATGGCTGAAGACTTGAGAGTTGTCAGTAACACCATCATCAAGAAGGTATATGACAGTTTCTGGAAAACAAAAACGACCTATTTTGATAATTACAAGAATGTTTCAAGCCTATTCGCAGAAGATATAGCAGATGCAACAACTGCACTTTTTAGCGGATTCACAGCCATAGGTGATGCGATAGGTGTAAGCATGGATGGGCTTCTAAATGAAGTTATTGATATCGGTCTCATTAATACTACAGGTAAATCAGATGCAGCCATAGCAGCAGAGATAGAGGCTAGATTCTCAGCCCAGACAGATGCTATCGCAGAGCAGTACCTTAGTGTAGTAGCAGAATTCCAAAGAGCAGGTGAAGGGTTAGCAGAAACAGCGTTTAGAGTAGCTTTGACATTTGACCAGGTGTCACACTCCATGGAGCTGATAGGCAAGACTGTTGACTGGAGAACGGCCAATATTATCGAAATGGCAGCAGGTGGGTTGGACAATCTTTCGCGTGGCATGAACACATACATGGAAAACTTCTTTACTGAGTCAGAGCAGTATGAAATGAAGCTAAGTACCATGACCAAAAGCTTTGCATCTTTAGGGTTAGCACTTCCTGACAGCATTCATGACTTCAGATCATTGGTAAGCAGTATAGACACTATGAGTGATGAGGGTGCTGCGCTGTTTGCAGAGGTTATGTCCTTAACAGATGGTTTTGTCGATCTCAAAGGAAGCATGAGTGATATAATCGGAATGATAGAAGAAGTATCAGATGCATGGCTAGGCAATCTTAGCTACTTGACACTACAGCAGAAAGCAGACTTTGCCAGTGGGTATCTTTCTATAGCCGGAAGTTCAAACGGTGCGATAGATACAGTTGAAGCTGCAAGATTGGCAGCAGAAACTGCACTTAAAACAACTGCTACAAAAGAGGAGTATATCCCTATATTCGAGAGATATATAGCAGAGCTTGAAGGACAAACAGCAGACGCTACAAATACGGACCTTTTAAATGAACTTAGAGCATTGAAAGCTGAAGTAGTTGAACTTAGACAGGCAGCTACTGATGCGGCAATATTTGCAGGTACGAACGGATGAAAAATTTAATACTAATACTTGCACTTATTTTCTTAATTGGGTGCAAACAAGGAGAAGAAATGGCAACAATAGGCGAAGAAATAGGGTTGGAATTGGTTAGTACGAATGTCGCTGAATCTGCTCCAACATATGATGCAAATTCAGCATACAATGAGGGGGATATTGTTAAAGATGGGGATTACCTATATCGAATACAATTCCCTTTAGATATTGAGATTGGTACTTTTGATGAACTAGCAGATGCTTTTAAAGGAGATATAGTCCAGTACAATGGAAAACTATATGAGTTGACTGAAGATTTCAGCATATATCCTATTGATGCCAATACAGATGCAGGTTTTAACGCTCAAGTCCAAGGTGGATACCATGTAGGTGATGCCTATAGTATTATGTGGAAGGATGCAAAGGTAGGCGACTCTATCCGTCTTCCTAAATTCTCAGGACTAAATATTGTCACATGGGGGACAAAGACCATTACCGCTATTACAGGGTCATCATATGATCTTATTTATGTGTGGGATGATTCTGCAACTTATCCAGATGAGTACGAAACAGTAACTTTAGCCTCATTCTCTAACTCACTTAGCAAGGGTACACAGTTTATGTATAAAGACACGATTTATATGTCAGACTATGAGTACTCTATCGCTGGTGATTATGTGAATTACCCACCAGGAACTTCTGTGGTCCCGAATAGATGGGTGCCTGTAGAATATAGAAAAGTACTAATATCTTACATTAACCCATTAAAGGTTTTTGACGGAGCAAATATTAACCCTGCGATACATGATGGTTCTGTAAGTGATATGCAGTATGTAATCAAGGGGCTTGAAGAGTTCAACGCATTCACTTTAGCTAAAGTTCTGGCTTCATCTTTGACTTATACATTCACGCTTCCAGTAGGTGATCCTGATTATGGATTATGGCTTAATGGATCATCTGTAGCAAGTGGTGGTAACGGAATAGTTAAAACCGATACAGTATCTATTGATTGCACAAGAGATGCAGCAGGAATACTTTCAGACTATCCAACTACAGTTATATTTTATGCAGATATGCAGATGCCAGTAAATTCAACCGTAACCATTACATTATCATATGGATCAATCATACAGATTGGAGATTTTACGATGAATAATACTGTATCTGATGGGCTCACAAACCTTGAATTCAGTCATGCCATTCAAGACTATAATGATTATACTCCAGATGCTTGGGGTGGAATATCAGAGGGTGTAAAAGCAGTAGTGACAAAGTTTAACATCACTATGGATGTGAATATAGAAGACTATGATCGTATGGTTTCTTTCCATGAGTCAATTATTAGAAAGTTTGTCACTGTTGACGGAAGTGATAGCGGTACCGCTGTTGCTGGGTCTAAAATATTTAACTCTCTTACAAGAAGAGTGCTAATCACAAGCGTGTCTTCAAAAACAGTGAATGACAATGGAAGGTTAGGTCAAAAAGGTGTCATCACTTTATCAGCAAGGGAGATAGTCTAATGGCAGCGTTTCCATCAACCATAGCATGTACCATTGTAAATGGATTTGGCGAAGAACTACCTGATACAAAAAATTACCTAGGTGGTCAGACATTTATCAATAAAAGCAAAGGAAAAGTGACAGCATTCATAAAGACTGATGCTGATATGGAAACATTTACAAGATGGTATATCACAGATACTTCATATATGACCTTACCATTCACTATATCACTTCCATTTTTCGGAGTGACTCGTAATTGGAATGTAAAATTTACCAAAAAGCCAAACATCAGGCCAAGCGATAAAGCTTCATATATCAGGTATGTAGATATGGAACTTGAAATACAGGACGATATAGATGCTTATATCTCTTAGTCCTAAATTGTGAGTTACATTAAAAAATAAAGTACTCACAAGGATTCAGTATGGCCAATACTACAATAAACAAATCAACCTTTACTCTTGTTCTTGACGGATCAGGTTTTGCAATTTCTGATCAGCATGTCATTTATGCTTTTTCTGATACTCAGCCTTCTCTTGGAGTTGGTCATAGTTACCCACCAAATAGCCAAATTACAGGCAAAGTTGGCAAAAAATTATGGGCATTGTCAAGAAATTATGATGAAGCTATAGTTTATTCAGAGGTAGAGTAATGGAAAATTTTGGGTTTAAAGACTACTACACGAAAAGCCAGATGGATGCGGCCCTTGCAGGGAAAGTAGATGCAAATGCCTACTCCCTGCTTCAGCCAGGAGAGATAGGGTTTGGGGTGGCGCCAGCTTTGCCTGCTGCGTATGCTGCCATAGGTGCAGTTCCGTATGACGGGCATGACCAGATAGCATCTCCAAACAGGGGGAAATACCTGCATACGGCAAGTGGTGCTGACCTCTACCACATACCTAAACACTATGTCAAGTATGTCGGAAACACTGCATACTTCTCTGATGTTCCTCAGGATGGGTATGTACTTGACCGAAGTTTCATTAATGCGGGTGTAGAGCTTGACGGGGTGTTTGTTTTTGCCTATGGCGGGTCGAACAACGGCGGGAAACTCAGTTCACAAAAGAATGCAGCACCTCTAAGTACAAGTACTGGGAACAACCCTATATCTGTACTTGACACTGTGCCTGAGAACAGATACGGCGGCATCTACAAGGCGGCAAAAAGCTGTGACTCTGATGCTTTCCCTATGCCTATCTGGCAGCGTGCAATGATAGCAAGACTGGCGAAGGCGCACGGGGAGGCATCTTCTTCCACAGCTGTATGCGCATTTACGGATGTGGCACCTTACCATCCTAAAGGAAACAACAACAATGCGCTTGCAGACCATGCAGATACCTCAGTGACCTTTACAAGTGCGGGGAATGCAACCTACCCGAATTGCGCCTTGACCGGATCCGGTGTACCGTTCGCGAAGACAACCCATAACGGACAGGAGTGCGGCATAGCAGACCTGAACGGGAACATGTGGGAGGCCATGAGCGGGCTGATATATATGGCAAGGACAGGGGCAACGGGTACGACTGGTACTAATGCAGTGGCTTTGACGGCACATGGCTACACTGTGGGGCAAAAGATAGCCTTCGGGGCTACGCCTTCGTCAGGAGCTACCTACAACACGGCGGTCTACGAGGTGGCAACGGTAGTCGATGCAGACAACTTCACACTGACGACGGTACTGGAGAGAGACATCCTCGCTACGGACGGGATCTATACGGGTAAGACCTTCTACATGCTCAAAGAGAGTGTGGACATAAGGGTGCTTGCAGATGACAGTACCACAGCTGGTACAGGCGCGTTCGACCTCTCTTTGTATGACCAGGTGGATATGTCAGACCTTTTCCAGAGCAACGGGGTATGGCGAAAACTTGGAAATGCGGCAGAGCAAGTGTTCGAGTTCAGTACAGACAGAAACAGCGATGCATACAGGAGAACTTCTCTGGGGATGCCAAGGCTTGCAGGAAGTTCTGCAGGCGGTACGACAGAGTACGGGAACGACGGGATCTACACATACTTCAGGCACGAGTGTGTGCCGCTCGCCTGCGGGGGTTGGAACGACTCTTCGACTGCGGGTCTGGGGGCGGCGTATTTCTTCTTCTACCGTACGAGTTCGTACTACGGTGTGGGGGTTCGCGCCTCGTTTGTGGCCCTGGCATAAGTGAACGATAGTGAGCGCTAAGAATGAGCACAGTGAAGCAGCCTTGAACCAAAAGTTTATGGAGATGATAAAGTTGTTGAATATTTACCTTAACCACTTTCCCAAGCATGAGAAGTTTGCCCTGGCAAATGTCATACGCAATACTGCGTATGAACTCTACAACCTTGTGACGGAGTGCCAGAAAAGGTACTACAAAAAGACGTCACTCACAGAGCTTGATATCACCCATGAGAAACTAAGGATGCAGGTGTATCTTGCCAATGAACTGGGATACTTTAATTTCAAGGATGGAAAAGAGATGCATCACGACAATGCACCAAAAAGATTTATGTCAATCACCAGACTTATAGACGAGATGGGCCGCATGATAGGCGGATGGATAAATAAACTTAAAGAGATGGGGAACTTCAGATGAACCATCAAGGGCAATATAACAATATGCTTTGTGTGCCGATCGCCGGCGGGAATTGGAACAACAATTCGAATGCGGGTCTGGGGACGGCGAATTTCAACAACAACCGTACTGGAAAGGTGCAGAAATGATTTACAAAAATTCTGTTATGTATAGAGGTAAGCAAAAACAATTAAAGGCATTGACTCCACATTCTACTATGAAGGTGCAAATAGTATGCCCAGACTGCAAAACTAAATATAACAGACTTTTTCACATTCTAGCTAGAAGCGGAAACTTTCTTTGTCAGAAATGTACCGTAAATGAAAAACTAGGATCAAGACCAGATATAGGATATTCAAATAACAAACTTACACTTATAGAGCATACTGAAAACTTTAGCAACTCTCTTTACAGATGCGAATGCGGAAAAACGAAGGTAATAGAAAACACAAGGGTCAGAAGCGGGCATATACAGTCATGCGGATGCTTAAAAGTGGAGACTATGCTCAAAGCAAAAGAGGCGCAAGACCATACTGGAGAAAAGCATCCGAACTGGAAAGGCGGGGTAAGTGAAGAGAGCCACCTTCTTAGGACTTCTGTAGAGTACAAAGCGTGGAGAGTAAAAGTCTTTGAGCGAGATATGTATACATGCAAGAAATGTTATCAAGTAGGTGGTAATCTTAATGCACATCACATTGAAGAGTTTGCAAACAATAAAGATAAGGCTTATGATTTAGATAACGGGATAACTTTTTGTGATAAATGTCATAGGGAGTTTCACGGAATTTATGGACAAACAAATATCTCCATAAAAGAGGTAGACAAATTTTTAAAACAAAACAAAAGGATGACAGATGTTTAAATATGTAAGATATACACCAATGACAGATGAGTTTACCACTCATACTTTTAATGAGCTGAATGAAAATTGCAAGATACACCGTTTTGATGTTCCATATGTATCTGTAGAGTGCAGCACTGATGCAGATTTTGCAGCACTGATGGCATCACAGAACCCTATCATAGAGGCCATAGAGATCACGCAGGCAGAATTTTCTGATATGGTACAGCATAGCATACAGGTGAAGAGGATGTATGATATCGCCAATGAACAATACACTAAAGAGTGTGCCGTCATCACTTCAAAATACACCCATGATGAGATTAGCACATGGTCTGTCCAGGTCGCTGAAGCAGAAGCAGTAAAAGCAGGTACCGCGATCTCCACACCATTCCTTGATGCATTGGCAACAGATGAAAGTATCACGATCACAGCTGCAGCAGACAAGATACTTCTGCTTAGAGATCAAAATGCTGTCTATACTGCCGGATGCCTTGCTAGAAAATGGTCTACACTAAAAGCTTTGAAAGCAGAAGTAGGACTGTGATGAATGCCATTAAAAACATAGTGATCTGGTTCATCACTTTAACAGAGCCAATGAGAGCATGGAAGTATGGTGAAGATGGAAAATATGTTCATCTGCTGATAGGAGCCATGACTACATTCCTTGCTGTGCTGATCAGTGACCTGTCAGGTGCTAAAGGATTAAACTTTGTTGGGTTGTCACTTCTTGCTTTGGCTGTAGGGATAGCCATTGAAAAAGCCCAAAGACTGCTAGGGGGTATAAATACCATTGAAGAGAGTATCTTTGATGGATTTTGGACATGGAATGGTGGAAATGCCATCGCATTGATAGCTGTCTATGCTGAATTGGCAAGGTGGGCTTGGTAGTATGAAGAACTTCCTACTGGTTTTATTGTCCTTAACCTTATTCATACCTTTCTTTATATTCGGGTACTCATATCATCTTTACAAAGAGATCCGGCTAAGACGTAGGTTTTCAATGAGCGAGTATAACTCTAATGTTGCATACCAGATGGACTGTACCGGGTGTGCATTGGTATACAACAGAAGAGGACATACTTTATCGGCATTGGCTTTTGAGAAGGACCACTGGTGGTTCGTGTATCTCATAAACTTGTTATTTTGGGATAAAAACCATTGCTATGATCAGTGGAAATTAGAATTTTAAGGGGAAGCATGATGGAGGGATTTGTAAGCCTAAAGCTTATACTTAATGGGGGAATGGTTGCGATAGCAAGTATGCTTTCTTACCTTGGGCTAAATAAAGAAGCATTCACTATTTTTGGATACCTGCTCTTGATAGATTATATCACTGGTGTACTGAAGGCTAAAACATTGAATGAATGTATTACTTCAAACAAGATGAAGTATGGAGTGATCTCTAAATTCTCATTGGTCTTGATTCCTTTAGTTTTGGCATTGGCTGCGAAGTCTCTTCATGGTGATGCTGAGAACATGCTTTATGTGGGTATGAACATCCTTATACTATCAGAGACGTACTCAATCATAGGAAACATCTATACAATAAGAACTAGAGAGAAGTTGCCGGAGTGGGATGCCGTGGCAGCACTTGGGCATAAGATACGTTCCGTACTTATAAGACTTTCTGGTGATGAGAAATGATGAACAAGATACTCATATGGGTCATACTCGTGATGTTGGTATCTGGCATAGCAACTATAGGAACCTTATATTTAAAGGTGCAAAGCCAGGCTGATACCATAGATCTTAGAGATCAGGCTATCGAGGCATATGAAGAACTCATTAAAGTGGTGCCATACAATGCACTTGCAAAAGAAAGGAAAGACAATGCGAATACAGAGATCAATGCTACTCTCAGTACTACTCACAGTGTTAGTGATGGCCATTACCGGATGTAGTGAAAAACAATGTCCAAAACCGGTCTATCCTACACTTGAAGCAGTAGACAAGATTCCATACTATGACTTCTATGTTATCAACGGTGCATTAGACCAGAACAGCACAAAACAAGCCTTTAAAACCATCAAGGCACTCAGAGTATCAGAGCACTATTACTACACGCTTATAAGTGGGTATAGAGAGGAATTCAACCAATGAACATCATAGTATGCATCAAAGGTGAAACAGTAGCTCTTACACAAAGAGAAGCAAGCATACTATATAACGATCTGTGCAGAGTTAAGAAGGAGATAAGCGACTGTGAATGCGTAGAGAATGAAAAAGTAGAATCAATACCACTAAAGGAAGAACAATGGCATACCAGGTAGAAGATCATAACGGAAATCAACCAGCAAACATAAGAATATGGGAAGAGGCCATCGATGCTTTTGAGAAAGATAAGACTTCATTTGAGTTTGAAGGAAGTATGGTGGCCATTACAGGTGCAAATAGAACAGGCACTACCACTAAAATAACCATACATATGGAGGAATGATTATGTATGTAGTCATTACCATAAACGGTGAAGATCATGCAGTAACGGTGCAAGAAGCAAAAACTATATGTAAAGATATACATAACCAACTATACCCTCCGACAAAGGACAATAATGGCTAACTTTAGAAACGTGATGGAAGTGGTATTTAGGGCTGAACACTCAAGTACTTCAACCTATCTTCACTTCAATAAACACGAATCAACCTATACTTATATGGGTGTGTACCCATACACTAAACTTAAAAGCTCATACCTTATAGACAAAGCCATCGAGGAGTTTAGAGATATTAGGAAAGCAAGTAGAGCATTATCTAAAAGTGAAGCACTGACAGATGAAGTGTTAGAATTCTACTTTGATAAGTTTTGGCTGCCAATGGGATTAGATAAAGTTGAAAGCGATCTAAAGTGTAAAGAGATAATGGTATTTGTTATTAATGTTGGGTTAGGCAGAAAGAAATCTATTGTTAAAGCTATACAGAGAATTGTAGGTACTAAAGTTGATGGAATATTTGGAAAGAATACGTTAAAGGCACTTAACAATTTTGATGATGAAGTGTTTTCTGCAAAGTGGGATGAACATGAGATTAAGTTCTACAGAAGATTGGTTAGGAAATATCCACGATTGACTTGGGCTTTACGTGGGTGGGAGAACAGGTCTAGGATTGTGTAGTCTTAAGATCATCTATATAATCACTCCACCACTGCATAAGTCTTATTCTCTCTTCCATGTATAAGGCTTTATTGTAAACACCTTTCACACTATTCTTCTCAACATGTGCCAACTGCATTTCAATTACATCACTTGGCACCTTATGGATATGGATATTTTCATGCATGAGCGTTGATGCTGTATGCCTGAATCCATGTGAAGTCATACTGTCTCCAAATCCTAAACGTTTAAGCCCATAATTAAGAGTATTATCACTCAGTTGCCTTTTAGTGCTTTGAGGGCTTGGAAATACATACTCACTCAGTCCCTTATCAACTGTTCGGAGAATCCTAATAGTTGAATCAGTTAAAGGCACGATATGGTCGCGGTTCATTTTCATCTTTTCTTTTGGTATAACTATATGCCTATTCTCAAAGTCAATCTCACTCCATAGTAGGCCCCTTATGTTTGCAGGTCTTAGGAATACATACGGCATTAACTGTAATGCTGTTTTGGTGTAAATATCCCCCACATAGTTATCAATGGATTTTAATAGCTGCTTGAACTGTTCTTTATCCGTAATATGCTTGAAGTTTTTCGGCTTATGTGCCTTGAGTAGAATGGATAGATCAATGGATCCCATCGGATTATTTGTTGTATACTGCATCGTTACTGCATACTTGAAGATACGGTTAATAAGAGACCCTGCCTTTTTAGTTGCCGTCTTAATGCCTCTTTTCTCCATATCCTTAAAATGTTCTATAAGATTTGAAACTGTGATGTCATCTATGTTCTTATGTAGTATAGATTTAAAGTCACGCTCCAGGAGTGAATCAATATCATGCTTATACTTTTCGCTTAGATCATGGCGATGTTCCATGTACTCATCTTTGAGTATTTGAAAAGTAGTATCGCTTTGTGTATCTTTTGGCTTATTTCCGCTTTGTACCATTGTCTTATATTCATCGCGTTTTGATCTTGCATCTTTTAGCGATATATCCGGGTATTTTCCTAAAGACTTTTGAGAGGCTTTGCCATCAAGTTTATATCTCATCCTCCATACTTTAGAGCCTGTAGGCATGACATGTAGATAAAGACCATTACCGTCGGGTACCTTATATTCTTTATCTTGTGGTTTAAGCGATCGTATTTTATTGTCAGAAAGTTGTGTTACTCTACTCATGAAGTGGCATCTTTTTAACAGATTATAAATGCTGCCACCTAAAATGCCACTTATTTGTTTTGAAGCAAATATAATCAAATAGAAGTAAATATATAAATAAACACCGATGTAACGCTTAGTTTTATATTAATTATGAAGCAAATAGAAGTTGAGAAAAGTAGTGTCTGGCAGAGAGGAAG
>NZ_JAQIBC010000011.1 GCF_030347995.1 Sulfurovum xiamenensis | reverse complement strand
AAGCAAGGACAGAAAGTCATGGGTCTTTATGGTAAAGATCGCCAGACCGCACATTTTCTTATATATAGATAGTTCTGCCTTTTTTACTTCCTAACTTTTAACAATGATATGATTCAAACCCAATCAAAGGATCATTGTGAAGAAATACCTGTTTTTTTATATCATCACCTCACTTTTTCTTTTTGCAAATACTACATCACCGCCGAAATCCAAGGGTCTCAAAGCAGACTTGGTGACAGTAGTAAAATCTCAAAGAAAGATGTACCTTTCATGTAAAGGTAAGATCTTAAAAAAATATGACATTGCTTTAGGCGGTAACCCTGTAGGACATAAGAGAGTAAGAGGTGACCAAAAGACGCCTGAGGGCAAATATAAACTTGATTATTTCAAACCAAACAGCTCTTTTTATAAAGCTTTGCATATCTCATACCCAAATAGAAAAGATCATCAACATGCAAGGAAATTGGGTAAAAGTCCCGGAGGGTCGATCATGATCCATGGACAACCAAATAACAGAGAAATCAAAAAGTCATTTTTCCAACGCTATAATGATTGGACTGCAGGATGTATCGCTTTGGAAAATGATGAGATGGATGAAGTTTTACATCTTGTGAATGTGGGAACCCCGATCCACATTAAGCCTTGAGTTTTTCATCTGCTTATTGACTATGATGAACAGGAGAGGCAGATATTTTTGTGTGCTTCTGGTGTCTCCTCTGCGAAACGTTCGAATTCCGGCAGTTCGTCATAAGGGTGCGCTGCGATATAGAGCAGTGTCTCTACCATAGAAAAATCACCTTTTTGCGCAAGCTCTATCGCTTCCTGGAGCATATAGTTTTTCAAAACATACTTTGGATTGGTCTTTAGCATCGCTTGTTGGCGTTCATTTTGTGAGCGTGTCTCTTTAGCCAAACGTGCATCATAGAGGGTAAGCCAGCTGTCAAGTGGTATTGGATTCATAGCGAGTTCAAAGATGGGCATCCTGTCACCGTCATAACGGCTCAGGGTCCGAAAGAAAAGCGTATAGTCCACGTAAGCATCTTGCAGTGTGCCCACTAGATCAGTGATGAGTTCGACATCCTCATCCAGCTTCAAAGCCAGTCCCAGTTTTTCACGCATGACATCGATATAGGCATCAGGGTAGAGGAAGTTACCAAAATCATCGAGTTTCTTCTGCATTCTATTTTGATCAATGATCGGAGTAAGTGCCTTGGAGAGCATAGTGAGGTTCCAGTAGGAGACATTGGGTTGGTCACCGTAGCTGTATCGGCCTGCTTTATCGGTCTTATTACAAACAAATCCGTAGTCAAAATCATCCAGCATGGCATACGGTCCATAGTCGATGGTGAGACCTGCGATGGACATGTTGTCTGTATTCATCACGCCATGGTTAAAGCCTATCCCCTGCCACTGTGCGATCAGCTTTGCCGTACGCTCTACGACCTCGCAAAAGAATTTATAATAGCGGTCTTCATCCTCCTGCAGATGTGGGTAGGATTCGGTGATAACATACTCGGCGAGGGCCTTGAGCTTGTCATACTCTTTAAAGTAGTAAAAGTATTCAAACGTACCAAAACGCACCCAACTTGGTGACATGCGCATCACGATGGCCCCGCGTTCTATCTGGTTTCGTAAGATCTTCGTTTGTGACCCGATGATGCCAAGTGCCCTTGTGGTGGGAATGCCTAGATGGTGCATCGCTTCGCTCATCAGGTATTCGCGTATGGAAGAGGGGATGGCTGCACGGCCGTCTGAACTGCGTGAGTAGAGTGTCTCTCCGCTACCTTTGGTCTGGAGGTGCCAGCCGTTGATGCTTCCCAGGTTGATAGCCCTTCCGTCTCCCAGACGCGGTGCGTAATTGCCGAACTGATGTCCTGCATAGCACATGGAAAAGGTACGTGCCCCTTTGGGGATGAAAGTACCGTTGAGCAGTGCTATAAAGCGGGGATCATCTTTCACACTGTCATCAAGGTCTATCAGTGTTGCCGCCTTGGGATTGAAGCTGATCAGGTAAGGATCATCCAGCGGTGTGGGCTCGGTCAAGTCGTAAAATTCGCTATCGAGTGAAAGATACGGGGTTTCAAAATTAAGGTTATCAAGTGTCATACAGAGGTTTTACAGTGGTTATCCTTAAGATATGATAAGCTTTTACCAAGATGTATAGGGTCTTTCAACCAAATTCGCATTAAAATACCGTACATCCTCCGTCACCTCTTTCGTTACCCACTCGGGCAGGGGAAACGCTTCATCTTCGCTCTTGAGCTCTATTTCGGCGATCATGAGACCTTTGTTGGATCCCTCAAAGATATCCACCTCCCATGTATGGCCCTCATACTCTACAAGATAGCGTGTTTTTTCTACATGTGAGGCGTGGCAGAGGTTTGTGAGCATCTCTTCTGCATCGTTCAGGGAGATGGGGTACTCGAACTCTAACCGTGTGGCCCCCTGGCTTTTGCCTTTGATGGTAAGAAAGGCCTCTTGACCACGAACACGAATGCGCACGGTGGTATGGTCTATCGTCTGGATGTAGCCCTGTTTGATGGTGTAACCGTTTTGCAGCGTGGGTAGTTTGGTTTCGTCTATGAGGAATTTGCGTTCTATTTCTACACCCATGATGTGCCTTTTGCAGTAAAATATAAGTCATATAGTGTACACTATCACAAATAAATCTTAGGAATAAATATGAACGTATCAGTAGAGTATCTTGGCGATAAAAAATTTAAAGCGAACACCATAAAGTCTTCTTTCACTTTAGACTGTAAAGAGATTACACCTGTGGAGTATTTTGCAACAGGGATCATAGGGTGTACAGGGATAGACCTTGTGATGATGGCTGAGAAGGATGGTTTTGAAGTAACGAACTACTCTGTAAAAGCAGAGATAGAGAGAACAGACTCCGTACCTATGAAATTTGCATCGATGCATATCATTTACGAGTTTGATGGAGCGTTCGATGCAACGAAAGCGAAGCGTTATATAGGTGCTTCTTTGGAGAGTTACTGTACAACGGTGAACTCTATCCGTGATTCGGTAAAGGTGAGCTATACGATCATCCAAAATGGTGAGAAGATCGCTGACAAAGAAGAACTTATTTCTATGAGTGTACCGCTTGAAGATGGATTTGGCGGAGCCTGCTGCTCGTAGGCTTTAAAGCTCCTCTATCTTAGAGAGGAGCTTTGAAATACTTTTGGCCTTTTGTTTCTTTCCATCCACTTTTGCTACAGGCTGCTTCTTGCACTGTTTGCACATACTGATACATGACTTCACTGTGACCGTATCATCTGGAAATGCCTTTATCAGTTTCTTCTGAAGCTTATTGACTTTCGAGAATTTTTTACATAGTTGTATCTTCATAATTTACTATAGCATATTTTTTCTCCTTCAGATACTTTTTACTCTTAGGGGAGTATCATAATGTTAGATTATAGACTGAAAGGACATAGTATGAATCCGGTAGAGCAAGATATAGAAAGAAGAAAAGGTGAGATCGTAGCAGAAGTGAATGCACTTTTTCATGCCAATATGAAGTTTACTGACTGGGATGTACCTGAAGCCGATAATGCATTGGCAGCAAAACTGATCCTGGAGACCATGCAAGAGGCATTGGATGGGTTGAAGGCAAAATCGGATGCGGGTGAGTTCAAATAATATAGAGAGTGATCTCATTCTCTCCTGTTCACAGAGGAGAGAAGATCTTAGATCAGTCCAAGTTCTGCCATCAGTGCTTTGATCGTAGGTGAAAGTTCACTGAGTTCCTGCATGAAAGTACCTGAAGCCATATCTTCCCTGTACCACTCTTCGATACGTTTCATCGAGTCACTTTTCTCTTCTTCGCTCAGTGTTTGAGATTTATCAATGGTATCTTTGATCTTTTCTAAATGCTTTAAATTGGTATCGCTCATTTTCTATCCTTTTTGTAGATCTTGTTTAATTATTATAGAACGATAATACTTTCAAACATCTATGATACGACCTAATACACATTTCGTTATAATGCCAACCTAATTTCCCACATATGGATAGATACATGATACAACTTACAAACCTCTCTAAAAGCTTTGGGGGACAAACCCTTTTTAAAGATGTCAATCTCAAACTTTCACCCGGACAGAAGATCGGACTTGTCGGACGTAACGGGTCTGGTAAATCGACGCTTTTCAAGATCATCCTTGGTGAAGAGAGTTATGATTCCGGAGATGTGAGTATCCCTAAGAACTATATGATAGGTACACTTAAACAACATCTTGTATTCACAGAAAAGACAGTTCGTGAAGAGTGTGCACTTGTACTTCCTGAAGATGAACAGTGGAACTTTTACAAGATAGAAAAACTGCTTTTTGGACTGGGTTTTTCGGCAGAAGACCTTGAGAAAGACCCTTTGAGTTTTTCCGGAGGGTACCAGATACGTATCAATCTTGTAAAACTTTTGGCAACAGAACCGAATATGCTGTTACTCGATGAGCCTACCAACTACCTTGACCTTCCTTCTCTACGCTGGCTAAAAGGGTTCATTAAAGAGTTTGAGGGAGAAGTGATACTCATCACGCACGACCGTGACTTTATGGATGCTGTGACGACCCATACGATGGGTATACAGCGTAAAGGACTTCGTTTGGTACAGGGCGACACGCATAAATACTATGCGACACTTGAAATGGAAGATGAAACCTATGAAAAAACGAAGGCAAACCAGGATAAAAAGCGAAAAGAGCTCGAAGAGTTTGTAGCGAGAAACAAGGCCAGAGCATCTACTGCGGCACTGGCACAGTCCAAGCAAAAAGAACTCGACAAAATGGATGAGATGGAAGATCTGCAGAATGATGCGACGTTATCATTTAACTTCAAATATAAAGAGACCCCCGCAAAAATTGTTTTACGTGCAGAAGATCTGGGCTTTGGGTACAACCCTGAAGCACCCCTTTTTCAAGGTGTTACTTTTGCTCTGGAGAAGGGTAAACGTCTGGCAATTATCGGTAAGAACGGTAAGGGTAAGTCAACGCTGCTGAACTACATTGCAGGAGAACTGCCGCTCCAACAGGGGAAGCTTGATTTTCATCCTTCTACCACGTTCGCGCACTTTGGACAGACCAACATTGAAAGACTGAATGTCTCATCAACGATCATTGATGAGATCGCTTCGGTCAATAAAGATATAGGGATACCCGAATCACGCAGTATCGCCGGGCGTATGATGTTCTCTGGTGACCTTGCGGATAAAAAGATAGAGGTGCTTTCAGGGGGAGAGCGCAGCCGTGTCATGCTGGGAAAGATCATCGCAACCCCTGCAAATCTTCTCTTTCTTGATGAGCCTACAAACCACCTGGATATGCAGTCCATCGATGCTCTGGCAGATGCCATAGATGCCTTTGAAGGTTCTCTCATCATGGTCACGCACTCGGAAATGCTTTTAAGAAGATTGGCTGATGCGCTGATTATCTTTCATAAAGGCGGGGCAGAGTATTTTGAAGGTACCTATGATGAATTTTTGGAAAAGATAGGCTGGGAAGAGGAAGAAGGGGCTGCGCCTAAAAAGAAAAAACCCAAGATTAACCATAAAGAACGAAAAAAACTGCGTAAAGCTGTGACACAGGAACGTAATGAACTGCGTAAACCTTATACCAAAGAGATCAAGCTTTGTGAAGAAAAGATCGAGGCGCTTGAAGCAGAACTTGAGATGAAAAATGCAGCGCTTGAAAAAGCATCAAACACTGCTGACAACGATGCCATAATGGAACTTTCACGTGAGGCAGGCCTTATACAGCAGGAAGTGGACGCACTCTTCGAACGTTTGGAGATCGCTACGGAAAAAGATGAGGAGATCGTGGCGGAGTATGAGCTCAAACTTGAGGAGATTGATGCTTAGCATCCGGTTTTATTTGTTTTTTAGATTTCCTTAATAATCGAACAGTGGTGANGTATGAGCTCAAACTTGAGGAGATTGATGCTTAGCATCCGGTTTTATTTGTTTTTTAGATTTCCTTAATAATCGAACAGTGGTGATGTTACCCTCTTCATTTTTTTAGAAAAAACGAAGCAAAAAAGCGTCGTGACTCTCGAATCGCTTCGCTTTCAAGGTCGTTCGCACGACAATATTTTATTAATATATGGACTAGCGTCACTTACTGATTGTCTTTATTTGGAAATTCTGTTAATCACACAAAGTGTGCTTTGTCACTGTGAACACCTTTGTAAGCATAGCGATTTGAGAACAGTGACGACTTTTGTTACTTTTCTAGAAAAGTAAAGGGGAGAGAAATCCTCAAGTTCAATTTTGAGGGAGTTTTTTAGATGAAGGAAATAAATTCTCCACAAGAGTTTTTATAAACTCTTATGCGGGTCTTCGTGGCTGTGGTCCCAGGTGAGTTTTCCTCCGCCTAACAGGTGGAAATGTAAGTGGAATACCTCTTGTCCTCCGTCTGGACCATTGTTCGTAATGAGTCTGTATCCTGATTCATCTATACCGACTTTAGTCGCGACTTCTTGTGCAAATTCGGTGAGTCCTGCCATGGTCTCCGGTGTAACATCCTGAAAACAATCTACATGTGTTTTCGGGATGATGAGAATATGGATTGGTGCCTTAGGGTAGAGGTCATGAAATGCTAAAAAGTGTTCACTCTCATGAACAGTATTGTTGGGAATTTCTTTGTTTACGATTTTGCAGAATATGCACATGCCGTGGTCCTTTGATCGGTTGATTTTTTCTTTTTTTTCTTATCATATCCACTTGTGTATACCCCTGTCAAGCAAGGCTGTATTTATAGTGAATCTAAGTTTCATAGGTGTAAAGTATAGCACAGATAAGTAGTAATAAATCCCATTGTTAGTAATTTTTAGATAAAATCACAACAATACACAGAAGTCATATAGAGGTTAAATGGAAAATTTAGAAGAGAAGATCATTCAGGCGGATTCACTTGAAGCATTAGAAAAAGTACGTGTTGAGCTTTTCGGTAAGAAGGGTGTTTTGGCAGCAGAGTTTGCCAAGATGAAAGATGTACCCGGTCCGGAAAAAAAAGCATTTGCAGAAGGACTGAACAAAAGTAAAGCCGCATTGCAAGCAAGTTTTGATGCACGTTACGAAGTACTGAAATCTGAAGAGATAGAAAAGGTACTAAAAAGTGAAGCGATAGATGTTTCACTCTATGGCACACTGGCACAAAAAGGTGCACTGCACCCGGTAATGGAGACGATGGATAAGATCATTGACTATTTTGTGGCGTTGAACTTTGCTGTGGAAAGCGGACCGATGGTAGAGGATGACTTCCATAACTTTGAAGCCCTTAACCTCCCTAAATACCACCCTGCACGCGATATGCAGGATACATTCTATTTTAAGGATGGCGGACTTTTACGTACACATACCTCTCCTGTACAGATACGTACGATGATGGAGACCAAACCGCCTATCCGTATGATCGCTCCGGGAAGTGTGTTTAGACGTGATTATGACTTGACCCATACACCGATGTTCCATCAGGTTGAAGGTCTTGTGGTAGATGATAAAGGCAAAGTGAGTTTTGCGAACCTCAAGTCCATATTGACGGATTTCCTACAGTATATGTTCGGGGATGTTGACGTGCGTTTTAGACCTAGTTTCTTCCCGTTTACCGAGCCTTCTGCTGAAGTGGACATCTCTTGTATCTTCTGTGCCGGTGAGGGATGTAGGGTCTGTTCTCACACAGGATGGCTGGAAGTACTTGGATGCGGAATCGTTGATCCGAATGTCTTTAAAGCAGTAGGATACGAAGATGTGAGTGGCTATGCCTTTGGCTTAGGTGTAGAGCGTTTTGCAATGCTTATGCATAAAATACCTGATCTGAGATCTTTGTTTGAAGGTGATATTCGTTTGTTGGAGCAGTTTAGATGATAGTAACAAGAAGTTGGTTAAATGAATTTATAGACCTTAGCGGTGTCTCTAATGAAAAGCTTTATGAAACGTTTAACTCTATAGGACTTGAAGTAGACAGTCTTACACAAATAGAGATCGCGGAAAAAGTGGTCATAGGAAAGATCCTTTCTTGTGAAAAACATCCCGATGCAGATAAACTGAATGTATGTAAAATAGATGTGGGAAGCGGTACAAGACAGATCGTCTGTGGTGCTGCTAATGTGGTGGATGCAGAGTATGTGGCAGTAGCGACCATAGGTGCTGTACTTCCTGGTGACTTTGCTATCAAACATGCGAAACTCCGTGGTGTTGAGAGTGAAGGAATGGTGTGTGCCTCTTCTGAACTTGGACTACCTGATACAGGTAAAGGGATCATGATACTCGATGACAGTATCGGTGAACTTGAAGTGGGTAAAGAGTTACGTACTTATGAGAAGATCGCAGACACGATCATCGAGCTTGAACTTACAGCCAACAGAGGTGACTGTCTGAGCATTTATGGTGTGGCAAGAGACTTGAGTACGGCACTCGACATTGATCTGAAACCTTTTGAGTATAAACAAGAAGAGAAGATAAAACTCGGTATCGCCAGAGAAGCAGAGCTTCACCATTCAGGTGAAATGGATGCAGACCTGCATTATAAACTTGCTACGATAGAACAGATATCAAATAGTTTTATTGTACAGTTGCGTTTAGCCATGATAGGGGTAGAAGCCGAAGGAAAACTTGCAAGTATGCTGGCATATGCAACACATACCACAGGTGTAGTGCTACGTGCATATAACAGTAAAATATTCCGTAATGATGAAAATAAGATCTCTGTGCATACAGTAGCAAAAGCAAAAGGTATTATAGAGATCATCGGAAATGAGAAAGTGCTTTCCGTTGTGGGTGTGCAGCAGGAAGAAGCGTGTACAGCCAATGATAATACAAAAGAGCTTTTGATAGAAGCAAGCTACATCAACCCTGATACTTTGGTTGAGGCAGTTGCAACTACTTCTTTGAAAACGGATGAACTCTATTACAAGACATCCAGAGGTTCCAACCCTGATCTTCAATTCGGGCTATCGTTCCTTGCCTCTATGATGGACAATTATACAGATATCTCCTGTTATGAAGGTTCATTGATCGTAAGTGCGGAAAAAGAACATGAAACCGTGATTGTTGATGCAAACGAGATCTCCGCTATCATCGGTATGGATCTTGAAATGGGAAGGATCGTATCGATACTTCAAAAACTTGGATTTGAGATCAATTCTATGGGGCATGACCTGGTTGCTGCAGTGGTACCTCATTTTAGACATGATATTAAACATTTACAGGATATTGCAGAAGAGATTGTACGTATCGTAGGTATCAATAACATAGAAGCCAAACCTTTTGTATTTGCTGAACAACCGCGTCTTAATGCGACAAGTGATAGATATAAGACAAAAAAAGCGTTTAAGAACCGTGCAGTGGGTGTCTCCTTCTATGAGAATGTCTCGTATGTATTTTCTCAAAGAGCGCTTTTGGAAAAATATGGTTTTGCGACGGTAGATGAAGCACTGGAACTCGCAAACCCTATCGCAGAAGAGCTCAATACATTGAGATCTACAATATTGGTCAATTTGCTTAATGCAGTGAAGCGCAATGTAAGTTACAGTAAAAAATCGATCCCTCTGTTTGAAATAGGTGCAGTGTTTGGAAGTAAAAGAGAACAAAAAGAGGTGATTTCTTTTGTCTTCTCGGGACAGGTTGAAGGTGAGAATGTAAGAAATGCCGGTAAACCGCAGATGATCGACTTTGCTTCTTTTACACAAAAAGTAGGTGCAGTGGTCGGTGCGTTTGAACTGGTACCTTGTACGTATGAAAATGGGCTGATCCACCCGTATCAGTCTGCCAATATCATTGTAGACGGTAAAGTGTGCGGATTCATTTCAAAGCTGCATCCGACAGTACAGGAAAGCTTTGATATCCCTGTGACATTCATCGCAGAACTTGATTTTGATGTGTTGTTACCGACACATATCAATGCGACACCTGTCTCTAAGTTCCAAGGCGTTTATAAAGACCTCTCTGTAGTGATCGATAAATCTTTGAACTACTATGAAGTGGCTCAAGTACTGAATGCACTGGAACTTCCAATGCTTAAAGATAGCTATCCTGTAGATATCTATGAAGATGAGAAGTTGGGTGATAAGAAAAGTCTTACAGTACGTTTCTTCATCCAATCTATGGACAGAACACTTGAAGATAGTGATATAGAAGCAGTGATGGGTCAGGTCATGACTGCACTTGAGACAGAATGTAAAGCGGAATTGAGATAAAGATGAAAATACAGTTAGCTTCTAGTTACGGTTTTTGTTTTGGTGTGAAAAGAGCTATCGAGATAGCTGAAGCACATAGAGGATCTGTGACGTACGGGCCTCTGATCCATAACAAAGATGAGATCAATAGACTCAAAGAAGGGTTTAACATCGGTCTTGCTGAACGTCTTGAAGATATCGAAACGAATGATGCTGTGGTGATCCGTACACATGGTATCCCAAAAAACGAATTGGCTGTGTTAAAAAGTCAAGACCATAAAGTGATAGATGCAACATGCCCTTATGTAACCACCCCGCAAAATATTGTACAAAAGATGAGTGTAGAGGGGTATAGCATCGTGATCTTTGGTGATAAGGATCATCCGGAGATCAAAGGTGTAGTGAGTTATGCCGAAGATCCGGAAGATGCGTTTATCGTACTAGAACCTGAAGAGTTGGAATCACTTCCTTTGAAAGGGAAGGTTGCCGTGGTTTCTCAAACCACAAAAAAACCTGAAGATTTCGCAAAGATCGTGACAGCCTTGCTGGAAACACGTAAAGAGGTAAGGGTCTTTAATACGATCTGTACTGCAACATTTGAAAACCAGGACGCAGCAGCGGAACTGGCTAAAAAAGCTGATGTGATGATCGTCATTGGAGGCAAACACTCTTCCAATACCAAACAGCTGCATAGTATCTGTGAGCGTCACTGTAAAGACAGCTACCTCATAGAGAATGAACAAGAGCTTGAAGCTAGTTGGTTTGATGGGAAGGAACTTTGTGGTATCTCTGCCGGTGCTTCTACACCTGACTGGATCGTACAAAATGTGATCAACAAGATACAAGAGATGAAAAAGGTAGATGAGGTTATATGAACACACTGACACTCAAACCCATTTCCAAAATAGAAGGGGAGGTCAATCTTCCGGGATCTAAAAGCCTTTCAAACAGGGCTTTACTGCTTGCATCATTGGCAGAGGGGACCACAAGGATCACCAATCTTTTAGAGAGTGATGATACAAGACATATGCTCAATGCACTCAAACAGCTTGGTATCGACTATACCCTTTCAGAAGATAAAACAGAGTGTACCGTGATCGGTAATGCAGGGGCGATACACAGTGCCAATCTGCAGGAACTCTTCCTAGGGAATGCAGGTACAGCGATGCGGCCGCTTTGTGCGGCACTCTGTCTTGGTACAGGTTCTTATCTGCTTACGGGAGAACCTCGAATGAAAGAGAGACCTATAGGACATTTGGTCGATGCTTTGAGAGAAGCAGGTGCAACGATCAGTTATCAGGAAAATGAAGGATACCCGCCTCTGCTGATAGAAGCCAATGGACTCTCCGGCGGTGATGTGAAGATCGATGGTGCTATCTCAAGTCAGTTCCTCACAGCACTTTTGCTTGCTGCACCTCTGGCAAAAGAGGATATGACGATCTCCATTATCGGAGAGCTGGTCTCTAAACCCTACATTGATATCACACTGCATATTATGAAAGTGTTTGGGGTAGAGGTCGAGAATGACAATTATCAGACCTTTAAAGTCAAAAGTGGACAAACCTATCAAGCTGTAGAGACGTTTATGGTAGAGGGGGATGCTTCTTCTGCTTCTTATTTTTTAGCGGCTGCTGCGATCAAAGGCGGTACAGTCAAAGTCACAGGTATCGGGAAAAAGAGTATTCAGGGAGATGTGCAATTCGTTGATGTACTTGAAAAAATGGGCGCTATCGTAGAGTGGGGTGATGATTATGTAGCGGTAAGCAGGGGAGAACTGCATCCTATAGATATGGATTTCAACCATATACCTGATGCTGCTATGACCATAGCCACAACAGCACTTTTTGCAGAAGGCACTACGACACTTAGAAATATCTATAACTGGCGTGTAAAAGAGACAGATAGACTCTTTGCCATGGCAACTGAACTGCGCAAGGTCGGAGCGGAAGTAGAAGAGGGGGAAGACTACTTAAAGATCACCCCACCTAAACAACTTAAACATGCAGCGATTGATACATATGATGATCATAGAATGGCCATGTGTTTCTCTCTTTTAGCACTCGACCCGGTCTCTGTGACCATCAACGAACCTGAATGTACTGCTAAAACTTTCCCTACATATTTTAAAGTACTAGAGAGTATTTCTTCTTAAAAATACTTAAAAAAATAGTATTATAAGCATATTAAAGTCACAGGCTACATCGGCAAATAGCCACTATTGGTCTGCTATTCATATAGCTTGTGATACTTTCTCCTATAAGCCATATTTATGGTTAAAATAGTATAATAACGCAAAATTAGGCACACATAAGGATAGGTATGAAGTTCGAAGATATCGAAATAGAAGATGTAGATTTTGAGGCGATGCTTGAGGAATCGTTTAAAAAGTCAGAGTCAAAAAGTGATTTAGTTACAGGTACAGTTGTTAAGATAGATGAAAAAGATAATATATCAGTTGTTGATATCGGTGGCGGCAGAGATGCAACACTTGCACTTGATGAACTAAGAGATGAAGAGGGTAACCTTGCATTTAACGTAGGTGACACAATTGATGTTGTGAACTTGGGAAGAGGCCGTATTTCTCATAAAGCGGCATTAAGCAGAGCAGCACTCAATGAATTTATCGCTGAGTATGATGAAGACCAAGAGTATATCATCGAAGGTGTGATAACAAAGACAAACAAAGGTGGTTATGTTGTGGACTGTGATGGTCTAGAATTCTTCATGCCACGTACACTCTCTTACCTCTCTTCAAAAGTGGATCCAACAGGTAAAAAAGTAAAAGCAGTTATCGTTAAAGTAGACAAAGATAAAGGTTCAGTTGTTGTTTCTAGAAAAGAGTTGATTGAGCGTGACAAAGCAAAAACGGATGAGATCGTTGCTGAACTTCTTGAGAAAAAAGAACCGGTAGTCGGTACAATTAAGAAAATTACTTCTTATGGTATGTTTGTAGATGTAGGTGGTATTGACGGTCTTGTTCACTACTCACAGATCTCTCATAAAGGTCCAGTGAACCCATCTAAATATTTCTCTGAAGGTGACCAAGTCAATGTGATCGCTTTAGACTATGATAAAAAGAAAAGACATCTTTCACTCTCTATTAAAGATGCAAATCCTGATCCTTGGGCTGATATTGATTCTATCATCGGTGTGGGTGATACAGTCACAGCTACAGTTTCTAACATTGAACCTTATGGTGTATTTGTTGATCTTGGTGAAGATCTTGAAGCATTCCTTCATGTATCTGAGATCTCTTGGGATAAAAATGTGAAGCACCCGAAAGATTACCTTGAACTTAATTCAGAGATCAATGTTGAAGTGATCGAGATCGATAAAGAGGGTAGAAGATTAAGAGTGAGCCTTAAAAATCTTCTACCAAAACCTATGGATGCATTTACAGCTGAACACAAAGTGGGTGATGTAGTGACTGGTACAGTAACATCGATCACTGATTTTGGTGCATTCGTAAAAGTGGGTACAGTCGAAGGTCTTCTTCACAATCAAGAAATTTCTTGGGACAAAGCAAAGAATGCAAAATCTGAACTTAAAGTCGGTGACGAAGTTGAAGTGAAGATCATTAAAATTGACAGAGATGCAGGTAAGATCTCATTGAGTAAAAAAGCACTGGAAGATTCACCGGTCAAAGCATTTGCTCAAACGCATAAAAATGGATCTATCGTAACAGGAACTGTTAAAGATAAAAAAGATTTCGGTGTATTTATTTCACTTGAAGACAATATTGATGCATTGATCAGAACAGAAGATCTTCATCCGCTTAAATTTGACGAGATTGAAAAAGGTCAGGAGATCAAAGGTGTGATCAGCTTTATTGATCCTAACAATGATAGAATCAGAGTTTCTGTAAAAAGACTTGAGCGTCAAGAAGAGAGAGATGCAATGGAACAGCTTAATTTAGAGCAAGATGACAGCATGACTCTTGGTGATGCTTTTGGTGATAAGTTTAAAAAATAATTCTTAGAATAAAGCTTTAAATTCTCAAAAGAAGGGAGTGTGTACTTAAACACATTTCTTTCTTTTTGATTCCTAATATTGAGTTGCCTTTAGTAGGTGGTTCATACGATTCATCGTATCCTCACGTACTTTATGGTACTTTAATTTCACAAAAATAAAGGTTATAAGATGTCAAAAAAGACGATTGTTGTTTGTGACCATATCCACCAGGATGGATTGGATATTCTCGCTAATGATAGTGAAATAGAATTTATAAATGCAGCAGATGAGCCTAAAGATAAGCTCCTTGCCGAGTTCATCCCTTTAGCTGATGTTGCCATTACACGTTCTTCTACAGATGTAGATGATGCATTTTTAGCACAAGCTAAAAAAGTAACAGCAGTGGTACGTGCAGGTGTAGGTGTCGATAACGTAGATATCCCTGGATCTAGTAAACAGGGTATTGTTGTAATGAATGTGCCTACAGCAAACACTATCGCAGCAGTTGAGCTTACAATGACGCATATGCTATCATGTGTAAGAACCTTTCCTTATGCGCATAACAATCTTAAACTCGATCGTGTATGGAGAAGACAAGACTGGTATGGTACGGAACTTAAAGATAAAAAATTGGGTATCATTGGTTTTGGTAATATCGGTTCACGTGTAGGAAAAAGAGCGAAAGCATTTGAAATGGATATTGTTGCCTATGATCCATACATTGATCCAAGTAAAGCAACAGATCTAGATATCGGATACACGAAGAATTTTGAAGATATTCTAGCATGTGACATCATTACGATCCATACACCTAAAAACTCTGAGACGATCGGTATGATTGGTAAGGATGAAATAGCGAAAATGAAAGATGGCGTGATCCTTATTAACTGTGCGAGAGGTGGTCTTTATGACGAAGATGCACTTTTAGAGGGTCTTACTTCAGGTAAGATCGCTATGGCTGGTATCGATGTATTTAACAAGGAACCAGCAACGGACCATCCGCTTCTTGATCTTGATAATGTGACTGTAACACCTCACCTTGGAGCAAATACAAAAGAATCACAAAAAAATATTGCGATCCAGGCAGCTGAAAATGCGATCGCGGCAGCAAAAGGTATTGCATACCCTAATGCACTTAATTTACCTATTAAAGAAAATGAACTGCCTGATTTTGTAAGACCATACCTGGAACTGATACAAAAGATAGGTCATTTGTCTGCACAGATCACAAAAAGTGCTGTGAAGTCTATTAAGGTAAGTGCAGCTGGACCTGTTGCAGAACATTTGGAATCTATGGGAACATTTGCAACGGTAGGTGTGCTTACAGAATCTTTAGGGGATCAGATCAACTACGTCAATGCTGAATTCGTTGCAGATGAACGTGATATAGAGATCACCAAAGAAGTAAAACCGAACAACAGTGGATTTACGAATAAAGTCGGTGTGAAACTGACAACTGCAGCAGGAACTATCTCTATCGCTGGTACAGTATTTGATGACACTGAACAACGTATTATCGAGATCGATGATTATATCCTGGATGTTGATCCAAAAGGAACCATGATCTTCTTCAGAAATACAGACACTCCGGGTGTGATCGGCGATGTAGGTAGGATCATGGCAGAGAATGGTCTGAATATCTCTGACTTTAGATTAGGACGTGACAGCAAGAAACAAGCACTGGCTGTGGTACGTGTAGACGGTCAAGTCAAGAAAGAACTTCTTGAACAACTTGCTTCCTTGGAAGCATGTATCAGTGTTGCTCACGCAACACTTTAATAACTAAGTGGGTTCTCCACTTAGTCTCTTTTCATTCCTCTTTTTATTTATCCATACACTATTGATTACAATTTAACCAAATAACCTGTTGCATTCATAACGAAGTTCAAGTATACTAATTATTGTATCATCTTATATATGTTATAATGCAAACTTATTTTATGATGACTGTGGTAATCAAGTGCTACTTTAGTTATAATATAAGATAATCTTGGATAAATGGAGTCTCTCTTATGAAAAAATATCTTATTTTTCTTTTGGCTTGGCCCTTATTTGCCGGTTTAGATAATCTTGATATTGATCAGGCTATTGCCATGCTCAAAAATAAGAATCTGGAATTAAAAATTTCCCATTTCAATGAACAGATGAAGGCATATGAAACTGCTGCTGCCAAAGGGAATCATTACGGTAAATTGGATGTGTCTGTATCAGGGATGCGTTCCAACGACGCAGGGAATGTATTTGGATTTAAGTTACAAAGCAGGGAAGCCACGTTTGGAGATTTTGGAGCACAAGAGTTCTTTGAGAACTACAATTCTGGTGCAGATCCATTTACACCGCCACCACAAGCATTAAATTATCCGGAAGCAAGAAACCACTATCAGACAAAGATCTCTTATATGCTGCCACTCTATACCGGTGGAAAACTCTCAGAGTATGGACGTATCACGGAAGCGATGCATCGCATGAGCCAGTGGGATACACAAAAACTTATCAATGAAAAGATCTTTCAGACCAAAAAAGCATTTTACGATATCTCTTTGGTAGAGAACTATATTGTAAACCTTTCCAAGATCATTCAAAACATCAGTCGTTTGGAAGTGATCGTCAAAAGTATGGGTGAAGAGGGGTATACTCAAGAGATCGATCTGCTTGAGGTTCAGGCCCGTAAGGCAGAAGCAGAGAGTATGTACAACCAAGCCAAACTCAATAAAGACCTGGCCTATCAATTTCTTTCATTTTTATTGAACACAGAAGTAAGTTCCATCAAAAAGGTCAATGATATGGCACCACTACCAAAGGTGGAGCCTGCAGAAGTAGAAAATCATAATATAGATATACAAAAAGCACTCTTGGGATTGCAGATCAGTGAAATGGCCGTAAATGTTGAAAAAGCGAATTATTTGCCTACGGTCGGTGCTTTTGGTGAGTATGGGAGTGCAGATGATGAAATGTGGAATGAATTTCGAGACAAAGATGCTTATACCGTTGGGATCCAGTTGAAGTGGAATATATTTAATGGTGGAATTGATGCAGCAAATCTTGAAAAAGCAAAAGTAAATCATCTTAAAGTACAAAATGAAGTTTCACTGGCTAAATCCGGTATTGCGTTGAAGGTAAAAAAACTTCAAACGGAGATCCTAAGTAGGAATGCGGATGTAAAGAGTTACCAAAAACAATTGCGTTTTGCACGAAAAGTCTATGAAAACTACCGTTCAAGATACCAGGAGGGTATTGTTTCAATTTCAGATGTACTCATGAAGCAATCCAAGGAATTGGAAGTATTGCTCAAGTTGCTTACGTTAAAGAATGAACGTAATACCAAGATATTTGAACTGAACAGTATTTTGAACAGAGGAGGAAATGTATGAATCACTTTATGAGACTAATTGTTTTGGTATTGATGGTTACATCTGCACATGCTATAGAGATCGAATTAAGCGGTTCTGTCATATCGGATAATCAAAAGATACTCACCAGTCGTTACATGGGGTATGTAAGAAATATGGCTGTATCCGAGGGTGACATTGTGAAGAAGGGACAACTGCTTTACGAGATCGATTCAAAAGAGATAGAGTCAGCTGAGAGACAGGTGGACCTGGCTATTTCTCAAGCGAGACTCTCTCTACAGATGAATGAAAACCAATATAATAATGTGCTAACCAATCTTGCAAGACATGAAAGACTCTATGAGAAGAAGATGGTTTCCAAGTATGAATATGAAATGCTGCAACTTTCTGCCAAAAACCTTAAAGATATGGTTACCATTGCTGAACAGCAGGTGAAACAAGCCTTGGCGAAGAAAGATGAAGTATTGAATCAGTACAATTATTTGAAGATCCATGCACCCAATGATGGTGTCATTGTCGATAAACGTCTCAATGAAGGTGAAATGGCAATTCCCGGTATGCCAGCAGTCACACTCACGGATCTGAGTAAGTTGAGTATCGTAGCAGAACTAAGTGAAACACAATTAAAATATATCAATTTAGGTAAAAAGGTTGATATAGAGATACCTTCTATCGGTTTCAGTACAGTGGGTGAAATAAGTTCGATCATACCTAGTTCAAATCCTATGACGCACAAATTTAAGATCAAAATGAAATTTGATCGTAAGGATAGTGCTTCCGTTTATCCTGGTATGTATGCCAAAATCATGATCAAGTAGGCATGGATGGAACATACACAAGAGTATAAAATAGTCAATATAGCAGGAAGACTTGCGAAAAGTTTTTTACGTAATCCCTTAACGATAGTTCTGGGTGCCATGTTACTGCTGATCGGATATATAGCGCTCACGACAATGCCCAGAGAAGAAGATCCTCAAATTGCTATATCCGGCGGTGCTGTGATCGTTGCTATGCCGGGAGCTACACCTCAAGAGGTAGAAAATATCATTATCAATCCCTTAGAACGTAAATTACGTGAAATACATGGGATCGAACATATCTATGGCATGGCAATGGAAAATGTAGGTATTGTGAATGTCATGTACTATATAGGTGAAGACAGGGAAGACTCAAATTTAAAACTCTATGACAAAGTCATGCAAAATATGGATCTTATGCCTAAGGGTGTTATGCAGCCAAGTGTCAAGCCCTTTGATATCGATATTGATATCCCTATCGTGACAGTGGCATTTTATCCCAAAGCAAAAAGTACTATAGACGAAGTTGAACTTTTTAAAACGGTCAGAAGAGTCCAGCAAAAAATCAATGCTGTTGACAATGTAGCTAAAACATTACTCAAAGGTGAGAGAAAAGCACAATATAATATCGAAGTTGACATGGGAAAACTCTCAGCCTATCACCTCTCTTTGGGACAGATCATGCAGGCAGTACAATCTTTGGCTGTTTCGGTACCTGATGTAAAGGGTAGAACGAAAGAGAATCACTTAGTGATCTTTGGTGTCAAAAATGCTATTGAAAGTGTGGATGATGTGGGGGATGTGATCGTGGCACAGTATATGGGGTCACCTATATACCTCAAAGATGTTGCAAAAGTAAGTGAGGGCGTTGATAGACAAAACTTTCAAACAGCAAAGATATTATTAAGAGAAGACAAGCATCATGAAAAGAGTGTAGAGAATGAACCGGCACCCTTACAACAAAGTATGAGTGAAGAGAAAAATCAAATCACACTCACCGTCGCAAAACTTGCCGGAACCAATGCGGTATTTGTTGCTGAAGATGTACTGGATGTGCTCAAAGAATATGAAGCAGAATTTGAAAAATTAGGTATTGGGTATTTGATCACAAGAAACTATGGTGTACGGGCAAATGAGGCAGTCAATGAACTGATGCATCACTTGATCATTACGATCGTGATCATCGCTTTAATGTTGGTTTTTGCTTTGGGGTGGAGAGAATCTATCATTGTAACATTTACGGTACCGGCCATTTTGGCAGTCACACTGTTTACTGCATGGATGACAGGGCAGACCATGAACAGGATCACACTTTTTGCACTCTTGCTCTCCTTGGGATTACTTGTGGATGCTGCTATTATCGTGATTGAAAATATTCATAGACATTTACACAGCCATGGGGTTGAAAACAAAGAGATGGATGCACTTTTAGTGGAAGCAACAGATGAGATCGGTGCACCGACAAATATCGCAACATTGGCTATTATCTTAACGATGGTTCCTATGGCATTTGTTGGCGGGATGATGGGGTCATTTATGAAACCTATCCCCTATAATGTACCTGTTGCACTGATCGCTTCATTGTTTGTAGCCTATATCTTTACGCCTTATTTGAGTTTAAAGTTATTGAAAAAACCAGAGCATGGTCAAGATTATGCATCGGATGAGGAAGAAGGATCAATAGAATGAAAAAATTTGAAAGTTTTATTTATGATATTCTTGATAACAAGTCAAAGAAAAAACTGGTAATTACTTTAACTGCTGCAGCATTTTTCTTGGCACTTTTAATGTTTCCGACTAAATTGGTACGGGCAAAAATGTTACCGGGGAAAAGTGATAATACATTTTCTATTTATATTGATACACCTACAGGTTCCTCTATAGAACAGACAAAGGCTGTAAGTGACTGTGTAATTGACTTTATCAAACAAGAAGATGAAGTGATGAATATAGAGCTTTTCCTAGGACAGGGTATTCCACTTGATTATGCAGGGTTGGTCAAAGGTACAAGTATGAAACGTAATGAAAATGTTTCAGAGATATGTGTAAACCTTACGGACAAGCATCATCGTGAAGAACCGTCATTTCTTATGGTACAGCGTTTAAGACCTAAGATACAGGAGGAATGTAGCTCTTTGACAAAGGGTACGAGCATTAAATTTATAGAGCAGCCATCCGGACCACCAACCATGGCATCCATCGTTGTTGAAGTGCATGGTGATGATCTGGAAAAAATAAGAGGTCTCGCTGTGGAGGTAGCAGATGTGTTATCACAAACAGAAGGTTTGGTTGATATAGATGTGATGGCAGATGAAGAGTATGAAAGATATGAACTTATACCAGACAAAGATAAAATTGCCAGAAGCGGTTTAGGTGTGGATCAGGTAAACAATATCATCTACCTTGCTTTTGAAGGTATGGTCATCGCACATAAGAATTCTCAAAATTCACCCGATCAGATACCGATATTTTTGGTATTGGATAATAGCAGTAAGAAATTACCTCTATCAAATGAAGATGCATTGCAAAGCAAACTCTCTTCATTGAACTTAATGAATAAGCAGGGTATGATGGTCTCATTGAGTGAAGTGGTTACGATCCGTAAAGTGAAGTCAAATCCTATGATCATGCATAAAAATCTTTCCCGTATGATCAATGTGATCGCAGAAACTGATATGGTTTCACAAGTATATCCCCTTTTGGATGCACGCAGTATGATGCTTGAAAAATTTGAAAAAGAGTATATTGTGACTACAGCAGGATTGTCAACGCATATGTTTGATTTTACTTTAGAAGACAAAAAAACACATGAAAAATTCCATATCTTTTGGGATGGTGAAATGAAAGTGACCCTTGATACTTTCAGGGATCTTGGTGCTGCATTTATCACTGCTTTGATACTGATCTTCCTGTTATTGGTCATTTATTATAAGAGTTTTGTGATCAGTGGTATGGTCCTGTTAGGTTCATTCCTCTCACTTATCGGGGTGATCGTAGGACACTGGGTGGCAAACTGGTTCACTTCTGAGACATTCTTTCTGACGGCTACTTCTCTTATCGGGTTTATCGCCTTGATAGGGATAAGTTCAAGAAACTCACTGCTTCTTATAGATTTTGCGAAGTCTTTGATGGAGATGGAGGGTATCAAAAAACGTAGAGCTATCGCTATTGCAGCAGCAACCAGGGCAAAGCCTATTGCTTTGACAGCCGTTGCTATTATTTTGGGTTCTGCACTGCTGGCCGGAGATCCGGTATTTGGCGGGCTTGGTGTCGCACTTATTTCAGGTACGGTTGCAGCTGTATTTGTTTCACTGCTTTTTATTCCAGTACTGATGGATAATGCAAAATCAATGGATTTTGAGCCAGTGCACCCTTTTGAAGAACATCGTAATATTTCTATCACCAAGTGATCCTCTGTTGGTCCCTATTGAGGGGCCACTACAATATTTTACCAAGCATTTGCTATAATCATGCATTATTTTTAAGGAGCTACAATGGCTACAGTTGGAATGGGTGATATCAAAAAAGGTACAAGACTCGAAATTACAGGAAACCCGTATAAGGTGACGGATTTTCAACATGTGAAACCAGGTAAAGGTGCAGCATTTGTACGTATGAAGATCAAAAACCTTGCTACAGGAAAAACGATTGAAAAAACCGTACATGCAGGTGATAAATTTGATGTACCGGAACTTGAACAAAAAACGATGCAATATCTTTATGATGATGGTGAGTTTTTACAGTTTATGGATACGACAACGTTTGAACAGATCGGGCTTACACATGAACAAGTAGGTAAAGATACGTTTGATTTTATGATAGACGGTATGGAGGCGGAAGTCCTATTCCATGGAGGTCAAGCGATCTCTGTTGAGATACCTCAAACGGTTGTACTTAAAATCGTAGAAACACCGCCTAACTTCAAAGGTGATTCACAAGGTGGGAAAAAACCGGCTACACTTGAAAGTGGTGCTGTCGTACAAGTACCTTTCCATGTGCTTGAAGGTGAAATGATCAAAGTAGATACAGTTGAGGGTAAATATTTGGAGAAAGCCAAATAAATACTTTTCTGGTTTTCATCTACAAACCTATCTTGAGACTGAACCATCCAAATAAAATACCTTTGGATGGTTCAATGACTTCTTTTTTTTTCTCTCTCTCATATATACCTTATTAACTATTTTTTTGCATTGCATCTGTTATGAAAGTTATGGTGCTATATGGTTTGTTACGAAAGGTGCTGGATTAAACGCTGCGAAAAGTCATTGAGTTTGGAATACATATTAAGAAAGTAGATACTTTCTTAATATTTGTTTGGAGCAAATGTCTATGTATCAAGACACTTTTTTAAGAGTAGTTAATACGCATTCGCGTATAGAGTATCTTAACTGTGTTTAGCTTTAGAATCTTCAGTTGTTTTCGGTTGAGCGGAAACTTTCACTGATGTCTCTTGAGAATCTTTTGTGAGTGTAAGTGCAGCTTGTTTCATATCTTCAAACATCTCTCCAAAACTAAAGTCTGCTTGTACATTTGTTAATAAAGCCGCGAATGCTACTGCTGTAACGATGATTTTTTTCATATGTGTAACCTTTTTTATAAATTATTTATAAATACTATCAATTATTATTTTATATCTATCTTAAATCTAAACATTAATTATAATTTTTACAAATATAATATTATTATGTAATAACTATTTTAAGTTGAAACTATATGTAATGGTCATTTCCGGATCGTATCTATTTTAACATTAGTATTTACTAATAGGTAAGTTGTTATAATCGTGTCATTACAGCGTTCTTTTAGAAGAGTATGACGCTACACAAAGGATGAAATATGGCAAGTGTATTAATACCTATAGCAAAAGGTTTTGAAGAGTTAGAAGCGGTAGCTCTCATAGATGTGATGCGTCGTGGGGGTATAGAGGTGCGTGTAGCATATTTGGAAGATCAGTTCCAGGACGATTTGGTCTTGGGGGCAAACGGAATCACACTGCAGGCGGATACTTCCATCAAAAATGTCATCAGTGATGACTTTGATATGATGGTGCTTCCCGGCGGTTGGGGTGGCACACATGCTTTGGCTGAAAATGCAAGGGTGATTGAACTTTTGCAAGAGTTTAAAGCTACAAAAGTGGTAGGTGCCATGTGTGCTGCACCTTTCGCACTTAAAAAAGCCGGTGTTCTAGGCAGTGAATATACCTGTTACCCCGGTGCCAAAGAGGATATAGACCATCCTGGATACAGAGATGATATGAAAGTGGTGACCGATGGAAATGTTATGACTTCTCAGGGCCCTGGTACCGCTGTCTGTTTTGGGCTTGCCATTGTAGAAAGACTGGTAGGTAAAGAGAGTATGCAAACTGTAAAAGATGGGATGCTTTTAGACTATTGTTAAGAAACTACCCGTCATACATTTTTTCTACTTTATTTCAATCTATTTTTACCTAACCTTTGCTATATTGGAATCAATATTTTCAAAGGTTACCCATGTCAGAAGAACCAAAAGCAAAACCTCAATTTACACATCTTCACTTACATACTGAATACTCGCTGCTTGATGGTGCGAATAAGATCAAAGCACTTGCCAAAAAGATCAAAGAGCAGGGGATGACCTCCGTAGCCATGACGGATCATGGCAATATGTTCGGTACCATTGACTTTTATAATACCATGCGTAATGAGGGGATCAAACCGATCATCGGGATGGAAGCCTATGTCCATAACCAGGAAGACCTGGGAGATAAATCTATACGCCAGCGCTTTCACCTCTGTCTCTATGCTAAAAATGAAGTGGGTTATAAAAACCTGATGTACCTGAGTTCACGTGCCTATATCGATGGATTTTACTACTATCCTCGTATCAACTGGGACCTTCTGAAAGAGAATAGTGAGGGGCTAATCTGCTCTTCTGCCTGTTTGCAAGGGGAAGTCAACTGGCATATGAATCTTTCAGAGAGGAATGTAAAGTTCGGTGCCAAAGGGTATGAGGAGGCAAAAAAAGTTGCCTTGAAATATAAAGATGTCTTTGGTGATGATTTTTACCTTGAGTTGATGCGTCACGGTATCGGTGATCAGCATCGTATCGATAAGCAGATCATACAACTTTCACAAGAGACCGGCATCAAGATCGTAGCCACCAATGATACGCATTATACAGAACAAAAAGATGCCGATGCCCATGAAGCATTTATGTGTATCGCAATGAACAAACTTTATGATGACCCCAACCGTCTGCGCCATTCGGTCCATGAGTTTTATGTGAAATCACCAGAACAGATGGCGGAACTTTTTGCTGATATCCCTGAAGCCATTGAACATACCCAGGAGATCGCTGATAAATGTAATTTGGAGATCAAACTGGGAGATCCTACACCGCCTAACTTTAAATTTGCCAGGGAGCGTGCAGAAGCCATTGGTCTAGTACTCCCTGAACCAGATAAAGAGTATTCACTAGAGAACGATAAAGTACTTTTTATAGAGGAGTCACGTAGAGGACTTGAGAGACGCTTAGAGATCGTACCTGAAGAGAAACACCAAGAGTATAGAGATAGACTTCAAGTCGAGATAGACATTATCAATAATATGAAGTTCCCTGGCTACATGCTGATCGTATGGGATTTTGTAGATGCTGCAAAACAGATGGGTATTCCCGTAGGACCAGGACGTGGTTCTGCGGCAGGTTCTCTTGTGGCCTATTCACTGAAGATCACAGATATCGACCCCATGCCGTACGGACTGCTCTTTGAGCGTTTCTTGAATCCTGAACGTATCTCCATGCCGGATATCGATATGGACTTCTGTCAGGCCCGCCGTCAGGAGATACTTGATTATGTGGTGGAAAAATACGGCCGGGTCAACGTGGCTCAGATCATTACCTTTGGTAAACTTTTGGCAAAAGGGGTCATCCGTGATGTGGCACGCGTCCTTGATATGCCTTACTCCAAAGCAGATGCTATGGCTAAACTTATCCCAGATGAACTGGGGATTGATCTGAAAAACTCTTATGAAAAAGAACCTAAGATCAAGGAACTCTTAGAGAGTGATCCACAGGCAAAACGTACCTGGGAGTATGCATTGGCGCTTGAGGGACTCAACCGTAATGCAGGAACACATGCTGCGGGTGTGGTGATCTCCAATGAACCGCTCTGGCAAAAGACGCCTCTATTTAAACCGACAGGGCTTGATACACTTGCAACACAGTACAGCGGAAAATATGTAGAAGATGTGGATCTCATCAAGTTTGACTTTTTGGGATTGAAAACACTTACCGTGATAGAAGAAGCACTGAAACTTGTAGAGAAGAGACATGGCAAACGTATCAATTTCGTCGAAGAGAATATCGAAGACAAAGAGGTCTATGATTATATCAGTACCGGGGAGACACTGGGACTCTTCCAGATAGAATCAGCTGGTATGCAGGACTTGGCAAAAAAACTGAAACCAAACGGTTTTGAGGATGTCATTGCGATGCTCGCACTTTACCGTCCGGGACCGATGGAGTCAGGGATGCTTGATGACTTTGTTGAGCGTAAGCACGGAAGGGCAGAGATCACCTACTCTTTCCCTGAACTGGAACCTATTCTCAAACCGACCTATGGGGTGATCGTATACCAAGAACAGGTCATGCAGATCGTACAGACCATCGGTGGATTCAGTCTTGGTGGTGCGGACCTGGTGCGTAGGGCGATGGGTAAGAAGATCAAAGAGGAGATGGATAAACTCAAAGGACAGTTTGCCGATGGAGCAGAGAAAAAAGGGTTTGACAGAGAAAAAGCAGCAGATCTTTTCGATCTTATCGTAAAGTTTGCAGGCTATGGTTTTAACAAATCTCACTCTGCTGCGTACGCGATGATCACATTTTATACTTCTTATTTGAAGCATTATTATCCGACAGAGTTTATGGCGGCTATCCTAACACTGGAAAAGAACAATACAGACAAAGTGGTTAAATACGTAGATGAACTCAAACGTATGGGTATTAAACTTCTTCCACCGGATATTAACCGTTCAGGGCTTGTATTTGAAGCACGTAAGGTTGATGGTGATGAGGTCGTTATGTTTGGTATGGGAGCCATTAAAGGTGCAGGTGATATCGCTATAAATACTATGCTTAAAGCGAGGGAAGAGGGAGAGTTCAAAGACTTTTCTGACTTTGTCTCGCGCATAGACTCAAGCAAAGTCAATAAAAAGGTCATTGAATCATTGATCAAGGCAGGAGCCCTTGATAGCTTTGGATATAGTCGTAAAGCGATGCTTTCACAAATAGAGGAGATCATAGAGTCTGCTAAGAAAGCAGGAGATGCCAAGAAACAAGCTGTGGGTTCACTGTTTGGAGAGGGTGCGGAGATGACTGCTGTGACTTTAGAACTTTCTCACATGACAGAGTTTGAACCCATGGAAATTCTGGAGATGGAAAAAGAATCTCTAGGTTTCTATGTTTCAGGTCACCCACTGGATAAATACCGTGAAACACTGGATGAGATCAGCTACACACTTAGTTCAGAGATAGATGATCTCGCGGATGGATCACAGGCAATGTTCATAGGTAAAATCGAAGAAATTACAGAGAAGATAAGTAAAAAAGGTAACAAGTTCGGTATCGCCAATATCATGGATTTACACGGTAACATCGAATTGATGCTCTTTGAAAACCGTCTTAAAGAACTGGAAGAAGATTTTGATCTTAGCAAACCCATTGCTTTTAAAGTAAAGATCACGAAAGACGGTGACTTTACTCGTATGAATATATTGAAAATCTCAAGTATGAAAGATGCGAAGAAAACGAAAGTCAAAGTAGAAAAAGAGGTTAAACATGTAGAAGAGCCTGTTCAACCCCCACTTATTCTTTCTCTTAATCTCATGCCTGATGCAAAGATCGTTGAAGAACTGATGTGTCTGGTCGATAAATACCCTGGAAAACGACCATTGGAACTTCATATCAAGTCTAAACTTGCAGATGTAGTGATAGAATCTAAAATGAAAGTGAGCGAACTGATCATGGAAGAGGCGAAAGAGCTTGGTATCTATCCTGAAGAAGCTTTAGAAATTATAGGCTAGGGTATCCAACAGTTTTAATCTTGTTTTTATTACTATGTATTATAATAAGTACTTATTCATACTAAAGCGAAAGGAGAACAAATGAAATTTATTAAAGGTTTGTTTACATTTGTAGGCGCAGTTGTTGTAATTGGTTTTATTTTCGCATTTGTGAAGTTTGATCTTGGTACAAGGATCGGGCAGGTAAGTAAGCTTGATCCTCAGGCATTGCCGGAGTACATGAAAATGTTTGATAAAGTACTCACTACAGGTGATCCGGCTAAAGGGATGATCCGTAAGGTAAAAATGGTCATACCCGAAGGTATGACCAAACAAGAAGCATTTGAGAATGCTTTAGAGATCATGGATGAAACTGCAAGTGAGTTTGGTATGGCATTGGTAGATAGTAAAACGATGCCTAGACATGGGAAGTTGTTTAAAGACGGTGGACTTCTGACACATATCCGTTCCTATTGTTCTCCTTATATCGCAGATATATTTTTAGGGCATTCTGCAGAGTTTATTGGTTTTATGCCATGTAGAATAGGTTTCGTTGAAGAGCCAAACGGAGACATCTATATCTATACAATGAGTATGGAACTGATGATCAATGGTGGTCATGTATTAGAACCTAAACTGCTTGAACTTGCAAATGAGGTAAGAACAGGTATGTATACGATGATGGAAAATGCTGCAGCTGGAGAATGATCTCCTCTTTTCATGAATACTTGCATCATTAGGGGTAGAATGTAGGTATTTCTCTTTGTTTTATATGCTGATATAATGATCAGCTAAACTACCCAACCAGGAGTTGTATGTCCACTTTAGAAGATGAAAAAGCATTTATGCTCTTAGAACAAGCTGTCTATAGGGCTCAGGAGTCACTCGAAAAGACAAAGCACTTTCAACCCTTCTTGATGTTACTAAATGATGCGGGAGAGGTTGAACTTTTCGAAAATGATGTAAAAGAGACTTCGGAAAGTTATGCTTTATTGGAAGGTACATTAAAGCAACGCATCAGAGAGGGTGATATTGATGTGATGGTATTAGTGGTTGACACGATTATACCTGAAAATTTTGTTCAAGATGTTCCAAGTGGCATACGATTACATTTAGAAGAAAAAAGCCAAGTAGATAAGAAGATCGCTGCAAGATTTCTCTATGTGCCTTATGAACTATGTAGAGTAGGTGATGGTGAAATGTTCGTGAAACTTCATAATCCGATACCGGTAGGTTTCCCTGCGGAGTACATTGTAAGCTAAATAGCTGTATAATTTGAGCCTAGAGTTTATTTTAATCCTATAAATGGCAAAATTTGTGTAGTATAGAAACAAATAAATAATATAACTTTTTCATAACACTTCATTTCAATCCAATAATACTAAAATAGTGCTACAATCTTTCCATTAATAATCAAACTAAGGAACATTTTATGTCAAACTTACCAAAAATCATATGGTCAAAAATCGATGAGGCGCCGGCACTTGCTACGTATTCATTACTTCCAATCGTAAATGCTTTTACTAAAGAAGCAGGTGTTGAAGTTGTAGAAAGTGATATTTCACTTGCTGGAAGAGTACTTGCAGCTATGGGTCTTGCAGAAGATGAGTTGTCTAAACTAGGTGAAGTTGTACTTCAACCAGAGGGGAACGTGATCAAACTTCCAAACATTTCAGCTTCTGTTGGACAGTTAAAAGATTGTATCGCTGAGCTTCAAGGTCAAGGATATGATATCCCTAACTACCCTGAAAATCCGGCAAATGATGAAGAAAAAGCAATCCAGGCAAAATACAGCGTATGTCTTGGTTCTGCAGTTAACCCG